>CAMBOD010000009.1 GCA_945868985.1 Prosthecobacter debontii
ACGGCTGATTGAGAGGTTCGACCAAAGATGGCGCGGGTGCAGAATCCCACGCGCTTCGCCGGGCAGCGCAATACCTGTAGCCTGACCGAATCCAAAATTACGCATCCAATTGTAGAACCGCTCCTCGCCTAGTTGGATTGCAATTTTAGCAGCGCCGATGTTGGACGACTTCTCGATGATCTGACTGACGGTCAGTTCGCCATAGGCGTGGTGGTCGTGAAGTTTATGGGCAGCCCAGTAGCGGTTTTCGCAGTAGATCGACGTATCCGGAGAAACGAGGCGATAGTTGATGCCGCCAGCACAGGTGACGGTCTTGAACGTGGAGCCGGGCTCGTAAATGCCGGCGACAACGTGGTTGAATCGTTGATCGGGCTTGGCTTTCCCGGGCTCGTTGGGATCAAACGAAGGATAGTTTGCCAAAGCGAGAATGGCTCCGCTTTTCGGATCCATCATCACTACGCTTGCCTTAATCGGCTTCATTTTTTTGCAAGCAGCAGCAAGTTCAGTTTCGACGATTTGCTGGATGTGCAAATCAATCGTGAGCCGCACGTGCGAACCGTTGCGAGCCGACAACTCATCACCACGCGAGCTGACGATTTCTCGACCTCGCCCGTCTTTTTCAAAAGAACGCGACCCGTCCTTTCCGGCCAGCCAGTCGTTCATTGACCGCTCAATTCCCTCGATGCCTTTGAAGCGTCCGAGTTTCGGATTTTTTTCGTTATCCTCAAAGCCGTAGAAGCCGACTACGTGGCTGGCGAGCTGGCCGGCGGGATAAATGCGCTCGAAATTCTGCTCAAAGCGGATGCCCTTCAGGTTGACCTGCTCCTTCTTCTGTAACGCCTCAATGGCCTCGATGATTCGCTCCGATGTCTCCTCGGTGATCTTCTTTTTGAGAACGATGTATCTGTCGCCCGGAACGATGCGCTTCACAATGTCCGCTTCGCTCATTTGCAGCGGGCCGGTGAGGAGCGCGGCGACTCTTGGCCGTAAATCTATGTGCTCGGTTTTCTTGCCGTCCTTTTTGTCGAAAACGAGGAGCGATGCGTCGGCGATGACGTTTTTTAGCGGCTCGTTGCGAGCGAGCATCGTTCCATGCACATCCTGAATCGTTCCGCGACGAGCTGGGATGATGGTGCTGCCTTGATACGCATTTTGCGCAGCCGCTATCGAATCCTCGTGCTTGTCCACCGCGAGGTAAACCAGTCGCGCGGAGAGCGCCGTGAACACAGCCGCGAAGCTGTAACAGGCGACGCATGCGCGCGACGTGAGGCTCATCTCAGCGGCCCTCCTTTTCCACGATGGCAACGGCAGGCCGCGGCTGGTTGACGTTGACTACGAATTTTTCGTCAATCTTCACGAGGCTGACGAAGCCTTTGCTCACGACTTTTTGCAGTGCCGGGACAGAAGTAAGCTGATCCTTTTTTGTCTGGAGCGCCTCGTTCTTGTTGTTGAGTTCGGTGAGTTCTGTTTCGAGCCGCTTGATGCGATCACCGCCTACGACGACCTGATGTTTGACCATCAGCGTCTTGATGAAAAACGCAGCCACGCTCACAACGACGATCACAACCATGAGAATCGCGATGAGCGGGACGGCTTGTGCGTAGCGGCGGCTATTTTCTGGCATGGGAAAGACGCTCGGCTACGCGGAGCTTGGCCGAACGGGATCGCGGGTTGTTTTTTTGCTCCTCTTCGGTCGCTATGACCGGATGAGGTGTGATGAGACGGAAAATGTAGTCGGGATTGCGCCGGGGCGCCGGCCACTCGGGGCGGTCGAGCCACTCCGCTGCATGGTCGCGGAAGAAATTCTTAACGATGCGATCCTCGCCGCTGTGAAATGAGATCACGGCAATACGTCCGCCCGGAACCAACAAGCGGGAAAATGACTCCAGCGCAGAGGTGAGGACTTCAAGTTCGCGGTTCACTGCGATTCGGAGCGCCTGAAAGCAACGCGTCGCCGGATGAATGCGACTCTTTTTTGGCAGCACACCTGAAATGCAATCTGCAAGCTGAAGCGTGGTCGTGAACATTTTTGCGACCCGCTGCCTTGCGATGTGCACAGCCACCCGGCGCGCAGAAGGCTCGTCGCCAAAATCACGGAAAATGCGCGCGAGTTCCTCTTCGCTCGCTGTATTCACGAGCTCGGCGGCGCTCATCGGGGTCTCCGGCGACATGCGCATATCGAGCGGCCCATCGGCTTGCAGCGAAAAGCCGCGCTCTGGTGTATCGAGTTGGTGGCTGCTGACTCCCAAATCCAGCAGTGCGCCGTCTATCTGTGTGACGCCGAGTTTTTCCAACTCAGCCTCCACGTTTTGAAAATTAGCCTGGACCGGGCGGAACCGCCCAAGGAAACCGCCCAGCCGCAGGCTCGCGAAATTTGAAAATGCCTCCGGGTCTTGGTCGAAGGCGAAAACTGTTGCTCCATTGTCGAGCAGCGCCGTGGTGTGGCCGCCGCCACCGAGCGTTCCATCCACAATCACTTTGCCGGGCGCGGGTGCTAAAAATTCGAGCACTTCGCGCATGAGCACGGGCACGTGGTAGCCACGCGTGTTGATTTCTGCGGGCATGATATAGTCCTCCGGTTCGATGACAGTTCCAAGTGTGTTGGTGAGTCCGATCATCAGTCGTAATCAGCGAGAAGGTTGCGTCCACGGGCGAGAAGCCCGTTGGTGTCGGCGGCGAATTCGTCCTCCGCCCAGATTTCAAATCCATCAATGGCACCCACGAGCAAAGCTTTCGCGCCCGTCTTGAGTCCTACTTTTTCCGCCCAGTCTTTTGGCAATGTAAGGCGGCCAGCGGAGTCAATTTTGGTTTGATCCGTCGTGCTCGCCCATTCGCGCCGGGCGGCGGTGCGGTCAGGACCCTGAAGTTTGTTGGCCCACTCCCTGAAGCGTTCGACCTCGGAGCGAGGCAGCACAACGAGATGGTCTTCCTTCAGTCGGATGTAGAGTTCTGCGCGTTCCGCAAACCGCCAAGCCGAAGGCACGGTCACGCGCCATTGCACGTCCACCGCATTGCGGTAATCGCGCATGAAAACAGGCGTTTGGTTCGTGGGTGTGTTTTCAGGCATGGCTCATAGCTGGAATGGCGAACTCCAACTAAGGCCGACTAAGTGCCACTAAGTTTGACTATTCGTCAATCACGAAGGAGGGATTTTTTCAGGAAAAATGAAGATTTTTTCGGCGAGAGCCGCCTCAGCCCTCAAAAACGGCGGAAATGTCTGGAAAATGGCGTGAAAATTGGCGCGCATTTGAAAATGGAAACTCACGCGGAAACCTCCTTTTCACCATTGAGAAAACTGCTCGCACAAAGACGCGCATACACACCACCGAGCGCGAGAAGGTCGTCATGTCTGCCACGTTCGACGATGCGACCGCGTTCGAGGACGAGAATTTGATCCGCGTGGCGAACAGTGCTCAATCGGTGCGCGATGACGAAGGAAGTGCGGCGTTGCATGAGACGATCGAGCGCCTGCTGGATGAGACGCTCGGTTTCAGTATCCACGGAAGCGGTGGCTTCGTCGAGAATGAGGATGGGCGGATCTTTCAGCAGCGCTCTCGCGATGGAGACGCGCTGTTTTTCGCCGACGCTGAGCTTCACGCCGCGCTCGCCGACCACTGTATCCATGCGGTTTGGCAGTCGCTCGACAAAATCATGCGCGTTCGCATCCGAGAGTGCCTGCCATAGTTCCTCGTCGCTCGCAGTCGGACGACCAAGCCGGAGGTTGTCGCACACGGTGCCGTTAAAAAGAAAGCTCTCCTGCGTAACCATTCCCACCGCCGAGCGCAGTGCAGCCTTCGGCAAATCGCGGAGGGGCGTGCCATCCACACGAATCTCCCCGTCGTCGTATTCGTAAAAACGCGTGAGCATATTCACGAGCGTGGTCTTTCCCGCGCCCGTGGAGCCGACCAGTGCCACGGTCTCGCCGGGCCGCGCGTGCAGCGTGATGTGACGGAGCGTGGGCACGTCGTCGCCGTAGGAAAAAGACACATCCTCGAACTGCACATCGCCTTTCACAGAGACTGGAAGATCGTTCTCCACTTCGCTCGGCTCCGGTTTTTCATCGAGAATCTCGAAGACTCGCTCGCCTGCCGCACGCCCGCTTTGGATGAGTTGATTCAACGAATGCAATTTGCCGATGGGCTCGTAAAGCAGCGCAACGAGGAAGAGCAGACCCGCCAGTTCACCAAGCGTGAGACGGCCAGCAAGCACTTCACCGCCGCCGAAACCAAGCATCAACACGCCACCGATCGCGCCGAAGAAACTCATCGAGGGATTGTAAATCGCCCACACGCGCATGATGCGCAAAGCAGCATCGCGGAGCGCACCGCTCACACCATCGAAGCGCGCGTGTTCTTCCGTCTCGCGCACATAGGTTTTGATCTGCCGGATGCCGGCGAGATTGTCGTGCAGCAAAGAATTCATCGCCGACGAAGCCTTGCGCTGAATGCGGTAGCGACGCGGCGCGGTGAGTGTGTATGCGAGCGCGCCGGCTACGAGAAATGGCACCGGTAACAGAGCAAGCCATGCAAGTTTCGCCTGACACAAAAAGAGCGCCACGATGGCGAGGATGATTTGCAGCACGGCGACCACGCCTTGCTCAATGCCATCAATCAACATGCGCTCCACCGCCGTCACGTCTTCGAGCAGGCGCGTCATGATGTCGCCCGTCGCTCGATCATCAAACCACCGCAGCGGAAGCCGCTGGATGTGCGAATATAGATCGCTGCGTAGATCAAAAATCACGCGCTGCTCGAACGTGTTGTTCAAAATAATCCGCCAAGCATTGAATCCATCGCGAGCGAGATACGCCACGCCAGCGATGGCCACGAGAGTCCACAGCCGCTCGCCACGCCCGGCGATGATGTCGTCCATCACGAGCTGCGTGATTTTCGGAAAAACAAACGCCATCAGCGTGGAGAAAATCGCGCACGCGAGCGTCCCCGCCGCCATCCCGGGATAGCGACGCAAGTAGGCAAAAACGCGAATGACAGTGCGCATGCCCACATCATTGTTGGCTCAGCGCGCAATCGGCGAGAGAGAAAGCAAGCTGGCTTCGCGCGAGCGCGACGATATTGTGTGCGGGATTAGAACCACCCTTGGCACGCCGCACTCCAAAAAAGTCCACTCGTCGAAAAGAGAATAAACCGCGCCGGCATTTCCGCTGGCGGAGGTTTTTTTTGTTGCTCACTCTATGGGGCGTGCTGCTCGCCGCCATCGTGGTCGGGGTGTATTTGTGGCGCGCATCGAGATTTGATATGAAGGGCGTGGAGACGATGAAGGAGCGCTCGACGGTCTATGACATGGACGGGAAAATATGGGGGCGCTTGCAGGGGGAAAACCGAGTGCCGGTGAAGTCCGATGAAGTATCCAAATATTTCATCGCGTCGCTGCTCGCACGGGAGGATACGCGATTTCATACTCATCATGGCGTGGACCCGAAAGGTCTAGTGAGGGCGGTCGTGCGAACAGCCCAAGGGCAGCAGCAGGGCGGCAGCACGCTGACACAACAGCTCGCAAGGAACAGCTACGATTCGCTGGGGCAGAGGAAGAGCTTTGATAGAAAATTGTTGGAGGTGTTTGTGGCTCTGCGGATCGAGCGGGCGTATTCCAAGGAACAGATTCTCGAACACTACATGAACCGAATTTACTTCGGCAGTGGCGTGTATGGGATCGAGATGGCGTGCAAAGTGTATTTCGGAAAGAGCGCTGCGGATTTGTCGCTCAGCGAGGCGGCCATGATCGCGGGCATCATCCGCGCGCCGACCAAAGCCTCCCCTTTTACAAATCCCAAGCGCGCGACAGCGGAGCGCGACATGGTGCTCGACCGACTGCTCACGAGCGACTGCGCGTGGCTGCTGACAAAATACGGAATCACCTCGCAGCAGATCGAAGCAGCGCGAAAGCAGACGCTGAAATTCGTAGCGAAGAAGACGATCTCCACACAGGAGAATTATGCGATGGATATGATTATGAGGGAACTGAACACGTTGTTGGATGACGATCAGCAGGATCAGGGCGGCCTGCGCATTTACACGACGATAGATCCGGCGTTGCAGGATGAGGCCCAAAAGGCATTAGACCGCACGCTTACGAAGGTGGAGCAGCGTGCGAACTATCCGCATCCCAAAAAGGCGAATTTCTCCGAAGATGAACGCAAGGCGGAGGTGCCGACGGATTATTTGCAGGGAGCAGTGGTGGCGGTGGATAATCGCAGCGGTGGAATCCGTGCGTTGGTCGGTGGGCGCGATTACCGCGAGAGCAAATTCAACCGCGCCATCGAAGCGCACCGCACAGTCGGCTCGACGTTTAAGCCGTTTGTTTATGCGGCGGCATTTGCGAAGGGGATGTCGCCCGACGAGGAGATCAGCGACGGGCCAATCCAGCATGGCGAAATCGCGGGTGCGCCGGGATGGAGACCAGAAAACAGCGACGATAAATTCAGCGGCGGACTCCCGGCGGAGGAAGGGCTGATTCGCTCACGCAACACGATGACCGTGCGGGTGGGAAATCTTGCGGGCATCGAAAACGTCGCCAAACTAGCTGTTCAGGCGGGATTTCCGGAAATACCGCAGAACCCACAAAGCTACATCGGCAATTTCGGCGCGACGCCGAAGGAAGTAGCGCTGGCCTACACCGTCCTCGCCAACGGCGGGGTGCGCAGACAGGGCTACCTCATCGAGCGAATTGATAACGCGGACGGCGAGGTGATTTACCGAGCGGGTCACATCAGCATGAAGGCGATGGATTCTGCGACATGCGCAACAACGACCGAGATTTTGACAAAGGTTTTTGAGCATGGAACAGCAGCGAGCGCGAAGTCGCTTGGCTGGAACAAGACTGCCGCCGGGAAAACAGGCACCACTGACGACTACCACGACGCATGGTTCGCAGGTTACACGACGAGCCTCACCTGTGCGGTCTGGGTGGGCCTCGACAAACCCGCCACCATCGTGCCGAAAGGCTACGGAGCCGCACTGGCGCTGCCAGTTTGGGTGGACGTGATGAAGCGCGCCTCAGCCGACAAATACCCTGCGAATGCATTTGGCAGCAACCGCACAAAACCTATCATCACCGCCTCGCCGCCAAGTAATACAAAGAACGACGACGGCGGCCTGCGAAAACCAGAACCTAAGAAAGAGGGCGGCGTCTTACGTTCATTCCGCAGGTTTTTCAGCGGCGAATGAACCAACTGCACCTATTCCTTCCGCCATTAAAACACCGAACAAATGTAACAATCTGCAAACACTCCTGTTGATTTTTATCGCTGATGTGAACAGAACAACGCCCCTCGATAACATCCTACCTACCATTTTCTTCCCGATATAGTGAGTAATCGCCTCGACAGATTTGAAATGAAGTTTGTCATCAGTGCCGCGCAACGCGAGGCGCTGATGGAGAAGGTTGGGCCGCATCTACGCGCCGATGCCAATGCCGACGAGACGGCCTACTATCCGATTGTCTCGCTTTACTACGATACCCCCGATCGCGACTGCTACTGGGAGAAAGTGCGCGGCCTCAGCAATCGCCGTAAATTTCGCGTGCGCGTCTATGGAAGCTTGGACGGCAAGCTGCCACCGACTGTTTTCATCGAGGTAAAACACAAAGCCGATGGACGTGGCGTGAAGCGCCGCGCACGACTGCCGCTTGATGAAGCACTGCGCGTCGGCGAGGGAAAGTGGCCGACCATCGAACTCGACTATGCAACCAAGCGCGTCGTAACCGAGATCATTGATGACCTCGTCATCCGTCGGGGCTTCGCACCCACGATGTTAATGCGCTATGACCGCCGCGCTTACGCTGCGGTGGACCCGGAGTCCGACCTCCGCATCACATACGATACCGGCATTGCTTACCGGCTCGATAATCTTGTCCCCGTGCCGGACGACCGCCGTTTTGATCCAAAGAACCAACTACATCCGGAAGGCACCTCAGTTCTCGAAGTTAAAATCAGCGGCTGCATTCCATATTGGCTCAGTAGAATGATCGCCGAAACGGGCTGCCTACTCGCAAGTCACTCCAAATACTGCATCGCTCTGGAGCGCAGCGACCCTGTGCTCAGAAAAATGCTGGCACCCACATACAGCGTGAATCTTCCGCCTCTTGCGACATCCAAAGTCATAGCCCCCAAGCCAAGGACAGACTTTTATGCTCAAATCCCCATGCTCACCCCAGCCCTAGGCTAAACCTAAAATTTCCATATAAAAACATCCATATGATATACCTTAACGCTCTGGCTGTCGCCGCCCCTGCCGATGTTGCCGATGCTGATGAACTGGGACCGCTTTTGAGCTTTTTGCACCAATTCGATTTTTTCGCACCCGTTGTAGATTTTTTTCACATCACGCTTAATTTTCGCGCAGAACAGCCCGGACTGCCTGAAATCTTCTTCGCAACGTTTGTCTCCTTTGGGCTCATGTCGTTAATAGCAGCCCTTTACAAGGCTACATTCCGAGGCCCAAATCTTTCACAAGACTACGTTCACACGCTGATGATCCTGGGCACCGTCGTCACGATGATCGTCATGGTGGTTCGCGGAGGAAGTGGTGAGAAAGCTCAAGCAACCGCATTTGGTATGTTCGCCGCATTTTCGATTATTCGCTTCCGCACAGACCTATCTGAAGCACGAGACATCGGCTTTATCTTTCTAGCTATGGCCGCCGGACTGGCCGTAGGAGCCCGTCAATATGGCCTCGCCTTGGCAACCACGCTCGTCATCTCCGCTATTATTTACGCATTTTCTAGCGCAAATTGGTTCGCCCCGAACCGCGCTACCCACAACCTCCGTGTCCGTGTCACAAATGACATCAACTACGACTTTGCATTTAAGGAAACATTCACCAAATTCCTTCTCATGTTTGATCTGCTTTCCGTGGAATCCATACAGGCTGGCATGATGACCGAACTCCGCTACACAATCATCCTTAAGCCAGAATTTTCGCCTAGCGAGCTCGTCTCGGCCATCCAACAAATCAATGGCAATAACCGTGTCTATCTTACCTCCACATCACCCAATCGCACATTGAGTAGAGTATAGCCACCGATTACAAAACTCTTCATGCAATCCACTCCCGCCAAATTTCACCGCACAGGCTTCACCCTCATGGAGATGATGGTCGTCATCGCGATCATCACCGTGCTGGCTGCGATTGCCTATCCAATCATCGCAAGCATACGTTCCAACGCAAACAAGCAGCTTGCGCTCAATCGCATGAAAAACCTCGCTGCGGCGGCGAATACTTATGCGGGAGCGCATAACGGCATACTTCCCTCCGAAGATGTCGTCGGAGCAGAGGGCTGGGCTAGCTCAATCACGCCAGAAGCCGAGAAAACTTGGTATAACGCCCTTCCACGCCAAATGGGGGAAAAAACCCTTGGCGACTTCGTCAAAGAAGGTAGGCAAGCCGATTTTTACACTAAGCAGAGCATCCTCTTCCTTCCAGGTGCCTCCTACCCCACGAATCAAAGAAACGTCAAACCGCTCTTCGCAATAGCCATTAACACCAAACTCCATCGCAAATCACGCAAAGCTGATGGCCAAAAAGATCCAGCCAGCCTCAAACCTGATCTGAACATGAGCACCATCCAACTCCCGTCACGCACAGTGCTTTTTCTTGAACAGGGTCTGCCCGGCGAATCACGAGCACACCCAACAATCGCGAAAGGCGACTACGACGGCAGTTGCAAAGGAAGCGCAAAATCATTTGTCGCCCGCTACAAGGGCAGGGGCATCATCGCATTTTGCGACGGTCATGCCGACGAAGTCTCCGCTAAGGATATTCTTGGGACGGACGGACGAATCATTTGGGACGATACAATGGCAACAAACAACCAGTCTGCCACTTTCTGGACCGCCGATCCCAAGGAAGACCCAAACTGAAACGCCCGCGAACGTTCTTCGTTCTGAAAATTGCTCCTCACTCGGTATCCAAAAAGATACGCAGCGGCATGAATGTGTGATTTTTTGCGCCGCCGCTGTCTGCGACGAGTATTAAGCTCCTCCACCCACCAGCCAGCTTGGGTCCAAGCGTGATTCCCTCGTAGTTCGTAGCAAGTGTGTGCCTTTGATACAGCAGCGTTTTCTTCACCGGCGTAAACATGGCGCCTTCGAGTTTTTGAATCTTAGAAGTGTCCGTCGCACCTACAAAGTCCACCTTGTAAATCTTCGCCATCAGCCCGGCGCTAGTAAGAACTCGCTCCAGCGTTAGCAGTCCGCCATCAGGCAGTGCGAGCAAATCACTCACACCGGTCACTGCCTCATGCGGTCCCGCCGGTCCAGGCTCCGTGCAATAGGCAAACTGTGCCACTGCGCGAAAGCTCGCGTCGAATTTTTGCAGCCGCACAATCGCCCCCTGCCCTTTTCCGCTTGGCTTCCCGTCGCCATCGAGCGCCCCCTCATTGGCAGTCCACAAAGCACCGGCTCCAAACGTCAGCGATTCCAGACTCTTGTTCGCGCGTGCCCGTGCAAAAACAACCGGCACTTCGACAACAAATGTCGCATCACCCTCTAAATCAAAACCGACAATACCGTTACCTCCCTCCGCACTGATGTAGTGGCGCTTTAAAGCCGGCAAATAAGCGATACCCTCGAAGTCATTGAAGTTCGACTTCACCGAAATCTTCTCCCCGAATTTTCCTTCAAGCAGCTTTCCAGTATTCGGATCGATCCGCAGGCTTAAAGGGAAAATCCCGTTCTGCTTGTTCGACACAGTCATAAAACTCTCACCTGCAACCCAAGTGATGCCACTGATGTCGGTGGCCTTGTTGTAATCCACAGTCAGCGTCTGCTGCCCCATGACCGGTTCGATTTTGGTCCCGGCAAAAGCAACTCCGGCGAACAGCGGAATGAAGAAAAGAGCCTTGTTTATGAAATCCATGGAGCAAGCTCTGTCTTTGCTGCCTCGGTAAGGTTCAAGCGAAAAGCATCGGCGGGGACAATTCGCAGCGGCTTCTCTCCGCCGATAAAGCGCAACTCGATGCGGCGTGTGCCGGGATTGCGCGCGACGATGTCGCGGATCGCGATCAAATCACCCACGGTCGCCTTCGTGCGGTCGAGCTTCAGGATGATCGGCTTCGCATCCAGCTTCGTCAGCGGCTCGATTTTGTCCGCAGTCACGCGCGGGCCTTCCTCGCGTAAATCGAGCCTGCCGCTGAGCGCGATGACTTTGCCAGGCTCCAGATGCTTTTGGAATTTTGTGAACGCCTCGCTCCACACCATCACTTCAAGTTGGTCGGTGAGGTCTTCGAGGATGACGATGGCAAAGGGCTTGCCGTCCTTTTTCGTGAACTTCCTCTCCACCGCTGCGAGTTGGCCGGCGATGGTCACGGTGCTCTTCGTCTCCTGCTCGGAAAGTTTCGCAATCGGCGTGTATTTCGATTTCTCCAGCTCGCCACGATACTCATCCAGCGGATGGCCGGTGACGTAAAAACCGAGCAGCTCTTTTTCAAAAGCGAGTTTCTCCGACTGCGACCATGGCGGGACAACAATGCTCGCACGCTTGGCCGGTGTCGGCGCAGTGCCAGACATCATGTCGCCGAAAAGCGAAACCTGTCCCGCAGCCTTGTCTCGTTGAGAACTGGCGGCGGCTGCCATCGCGGCTTCGACTTCGGCGAAGAGTTGCGCACGATCCACTCCCACAAAATCAAACGCACCGCATTTGATAAGACACTCGATGGCCTTGCGGTTGATCTTCTTCGAGTCCACGCGTGCGCAGAAATCCTCCAGCGTTTTGAAAACTCCGCTGCTTCCCCGCTCAGCAATCGCCGCCTGCATCGCGGGTCCGCCGACGTTTTTAATCGCCGCGAGTCCGTAGCGAATTGCACCGATGCGGGGCTTCGGTTCCGCCGGAGCTTTGGCGGTGGTCTCGGCACCGTTGCCTTTCACGCTCACCGCAGGGAGATCGTCGAAGTTCGCATCCGGCTCGATGTCCTCGATGGACGCATCCTCGGGCTTTTTCTGTCTGCGCAATTCCTTCAGCGCGGCGACGCCCTCGGCGCTGACTTCGGCAGGCTCAAATTTCAGCCCGGAATAATTGATGTCCGGCGCGAGCAATTTGATGCCGAGGCGTTCGCACTCCGTCACGAAGACACTGATCTTGTCCATGTTTGCGACTTCGTTGCTCATCACGGCGGACATGAATTCGACCGGGTAGTTCGCCTTCAAATACGCCGTCTGGTAACTCACCCACGCATACGCCGCCGAGTGCGAGCGGTTGAAACCGTAGCCCGCGAATTTCTCCAGCGTGTCGAAAATCTCGTTCGCCTTTTCTTCCTTGATGCCGTGGAGCTTCGCACAGCCTTCGCAAAATTTGATGCGCTCCTTCGCCATCTTTTCCTTGTCCTTTTTACCCATCGCGCGGCGCAACAAATCTGCGCCGCCGAGCGTGTAGCCTGCGAGGATCTGCGCGGCCTGCATGACCTGCTCCTGATAAATCATCACGCCGTAAGTCTCGCGCGTCATCTCATTCAGCAACTCGTGCGGCGCTTTCACCTTTGCCTTTCCGCGCTTGCGCTTGATGTAGTCGCCGATGAGTTCCATCGGGCCGGGACGATAAAGCGCCAGGATCGCGTTGATGTCCTCGATGTCGGAAATCGCGAACTGCTTGCAGACGCCGACCATGCCGCCGGATTCGAGCTGGAACACCGCCACCGTCTCGCCGCGATTTAGCATATCGAAGACCGGCTGATCGTTCAGCGGTATCGTGTCTATGTTGAAATCCGGCGTGTGCTTGCGGATGAGCACCACGGCGTCGGTGATGACGGTGAGCGTCTTCAGTCCGAGGAAGTCGCACTTCAACATTCCCACCTCCGTGAGCGCGCCCATCTCGTATTGGCTCACGATGCTCCCGTCGTTCGCGCGCGAGAGTGGAATGTAGTCGCTCAAATCGCGGTCGCCGATCACCACGCCCGCCGCATGGACGCCCGTGCCGCGTGTGATTCCTTCGAGCTTCACCGCAGCGTCCCAAAGTTGCTTGGTCGCCTGCTCGCCTTTCACCGCAGCAGCCAGCTCGGGATTTTTGTCAATCGCTCCGGCGGTGTGCTCGACCTCGCCGGTGTCCTTGTTCTTTTTGTCGAAGCCCGCGAGCGTGATGCCGAGTTCGTTCGGGATCATTTTTGCGATGCGATCCGCGTCGTTGTAGCTCCAGCCCAGCACGCGAGCCACGTCGCGCACGACCGACTTCGCGCCGAGCGTGCCGAAGGTGATGATCTGCGAAACGGCGCGCTCGCCGTATTTCTGCCGCACGTATTCGATGACCTCGCTGCGGCGGTTCACGCAAAAATCCACGTCAATATCGGGCGGCGACACACGCTCTGGATTCAGGAAGCGCTCGAAGAGCAGTTTGAATTTAATCGGGTCAATGTCCGTGATTCCCATCGCGTAGGCCACGATGGAGCCTGCCGCCGAACCACGACCCGGTCCGACAGGAATGCCCTGCTTCTTCGCCCAGTCAATAAAGTCCCAGACGATGAGGAAATAGTTGATGAATCCCGCCTTCTCCAGCACGCGAAACTCCAGTTCGTAGCGGCTCTGCACTTTTTCGCTGTCTGCATCCACGCCGTAGCGACGCCGCAGACCGGCCTCCGTAATCTCGCGCAGATATTCGTTCTGAGTCTTTCCCGTCGGCGGCGCGTAGCTGGGATATTTCGGCGACGTATCCAGCTCAAAGCCGCATCGCTCCGCAATGGCGAGTGTGTTGTCGCACGCATCGGGATGACTGCTCCACAGCGCGCGCATTTCCTCGGGCGTTTTGAAATACACCTCGGGCACGTAGTGCAGCCGCCGCTCGTCCGTGACGTTCACGCCAGTGCCGATGCAGATGAGCACGTCGTGCGCGTCGTGGTCGTCGCGGTTGAGAAAATGCACATCGTTTGTCGCGACCATCCCGACACCGAGTTCGCGCGCGATTTTCGGCAAAGCACGATTCACTTTGATCTGCTGCTCGATGCCGTGGTCGCACATCTCGATGAAATAATTCTCCGGCCCGAGGATGTCGCGATACGCCGCGCCCAGCTCCATCGCCTTCTTCAAATTATCCTCCGCATGAATCGCGTAGGGCACCTCGCCTTTCAGACATCCGCTCAGGCCAATCAGCCCCTTCGCGTGCGCCGCGAGTAGTTCCTTGTCTATCCTCGGCTTGTAGTAAAAACCATCGAGGTGCGCGATGGAGACGAGCTTGATGAGGTTTTTGTAGCCGTCCTCGTTTTGCGCCAGCAGCGTGAAATGAAAGTTTCCCTCCTGCTTCGTCACCGCCGATTTCCTCAAATGCGAATCCGGCGCCACATACACCTCGCAGCCGATGATCGGTTTGATTCCTTGCTTCTTGCACTCCTGGTAAAACTCCACCGCCCCGAACATCACGCCGTGATCCGTGATCGCCAGCGCGGGCATCCCGAGCTTCGACGCCTTCTTTATCGCCGCGCCGACACGGCACGCGCCGTCGAGCGTGGAGTATTCGGTGTGGCAGTGGAGATGGACAAAACTGTCGGGCATAAAGAGACATCACGCCCGCGCGTGCGTGCCGTCAACGCAAACGTCGCACACTATTGCTTATCCACGCTGTATTTTCCGGGCCCGATGAAAATGAGCGCGAAGAAAACAATGCCCAGTTCCCATGCGTGCGAAGCCTCCTGCAGCGCGCCGGAGAATGTTTTTTCCATCAGCCACATGTGCAGTCCCGCCATCCCCATCGTGAAAGCCACCAGCAAACAAGCCGGGCGAAATGCGACACCGATCATGACAAGCACCACGCCCAGCGTCTCCGCCATCGTCGCCATGAAGCCCCAAAACGTCGGCCAGAAATCAATCCCCACGTGCTTCATCGCGCTGCCGATACCGTGCCACATCTCCCGACCTCCAGCTAGCTTCGCCCATCCATGCGCCCACAAAAAGAATGCACCCAGCGCGAGGCGGAGAAAGAGAAGACCGGCGTCACGATTGCGAGAGAGGAATGACCACATGGCGCGGAGACTAAGCGTGCCGCAGCGCATTCGGCAAGAATTGCGACCGTCCGCTTTTCCTCACCACAGCGACGCCGCCCATGTCCAAAAGCCAATCCTCCACAGCGCAACCACCGCCGCGAAACCGAGAATC
>CAMBOD010000010.1 GCA_945868985.1 Prosthecobacter debontii
GAATACGACAAACGCCTGCCACGCTGGTGGCTGCTGACGCTCTACGGAGCGATGGTTTATGCCGTCGCCTACTGGGGCTACTACCACGCCTACGAAATCGGCACGCCGCCAGCGCAAGCACTCGAAGCCGAGATGGCCGCGAACGCCGCTGCTGCCGCGAACAAATCCGGCGAAATCACCGACGAACTTCTGTGGAAAATGAGCCACGATGAGCAAGTGCTCTCAGCCGGCAAAGCCACTTTCGACACGACCTGCGCCGTCTGCCACAAGCCCGACATGACCGGCCTCATCGGCCCGAACCTCGTGGACAAAGAATGGATTCACGGCGGCAAGCCGATGGACTCGATCAAAGTCATCACCGAAGGAGTTCTCGCAAAAGGAATGCCGCCGTGGGGGCCGGTGCTCGGAAAACAGAAGATAGCCGAAGTCGTCGCCTACATCATGGCGCACCACCATCCCGGTGAAGAAATTATAATTGTTCCCGGCTGGACGCCACCTGCCGGTGTCGTCCCGGCTCCCGCGCAATGATTGAGCCGCCGCCACGCCCATCGCTGGAGTCCGTTACGACTATCAACGAAGACGGCTCGCGGCGCTTTATCCACACGTCGGCGGTGAGCGGTCGCTTCACGCGCTGGAAAGCCATTGTCGCAATCGCACTCACGGCACTCCACGTGGCGATGCCGTGGATTCAGATCAACGGCAACCCCGCCCTCTATCTCGATGTCGCGCACAGGCAGTTTCACTACTTCGGACTGACATTCGTCGGGCAGGATGTGTGGGTCATGTTCTTCGTGCTGAGCGGTCTCGGCTTTTGTCTTTTCTACGTCACCGCTCTGCTAGGGCGCGTGTGGTGCGGCTGGGCCTGTCCGCAGACTGTCTTCCTCGATATCGCACGCCGCATCGAGCGCCTGTGCGAAGGCGACGCCCCCTCGCGCCGCAAACTCGACACCTCTCCGTGGACCTTCAACAAAACCGTCCGCCGTTTCTCCAAGCACTTACTCTACGCGCTCTTCGCGCTACTCCTCAGCCACGTGCTGCTCTCGTATTTCGTCTCGCTCCCAGAGCTCTACAAAATGATGACGCACGCTCCCGGCGAACACTGGGGCGCATTCGCTTTCGTGTTCCTCATCGCAGGTGCGCTGTGGTTCGACCTCGCGTGGTTTCGCGAACAATTCTGCATCGTGCTATGCCCCTATGGGCGCTTGCAGTCCGCGCTCATTGACAGCGATTCGATGGTCGTCGGCTACGATGCAAAACGCGGCGAACCTCGCGGACACAAAGGCACGGTCGGCGCGGGAGCATGTGTGGACTGCCTCCGCTGCGTGCAAGTTTGCCCCACGGGAATAGACATCCGCCAGGGCTTGCAAATGGAGTGCATCGGTTGCGCGGCGTGCATTGATGCCTGCGATACGGTGATGGACAAACTCGAGCGTCCGCGCGGCCTGATTCGCTACGATTCGCGCCACGGCTTCGATGGCAAACGCACCCGCTGGCTGCGTCCTCGCATCCTTCTCTACACCATCCTCGCAATCCTCGGCGCCACGGCGCTGACGATAGCCACTTCCACACTCAAATCTGCATCCATGGGCCTCACGCGGGTTACAGGCGTTCCCTACATCGTCGAAGGCGGCGTGGTGCGAAATCAGTTTTTCGTGCGTGTGCTGAACAAGCGAAACACGCCCGTCACTTTCCAACTCGAAATCGCCGACGGAACGCAGAGCCTGCATTACAGCGGCGCTGAGGGCGGCATCGCCGTCAGTCCGCTGGGCGAGGAAATCCGCACGATTGTCCTCACGATTCCCCGCGCGGATTTGAAAGCCGAGATCCCGCTGCGCTTCCGGCTCATTTCAGACAAAGGCACCATCATCGAAAAACAGGGCACCTTCCTCGGGCCCGTAATCCCATGAAACAAAGACCCTGGATTTGGCTAGTCATCGCAAACGTCGTGTTCATCGCTGGCATCACCACGATGGTAGTAATCGCCGTGCGCAACAAAGAACGGGAAGTTCCGGTCAAGAATGGACACTAACATCGCCACCCCCATGGCGGCTCTGGTCGCCGGACTCGCAACGAGTGTGCATTGCACCGCAATGTGCGGCCCGCTCGCGTGTGCGATGCGTGTGCGTCCGGCCGAGTATCACGCGACGCGTTTCGCTTCCTACATGCTCGCCGGCGCGCTGTGTGGCGCGGCAGGACAAATGGTCGCAGGCTTTCTCCAAGGCAGCACAGCGCGCATCGTCCCGTGGGCATTTGCCGCTGTGCTGATCGTGCTCGGGCTTGGTTTGGAAAAACGAATCCCGCAGCCGCGTTTTCTCAAAGCGTTGCTGCTTCGTGCGAAGCTGAATCGCTCGCTCGGCTGGCTCACGCCACTCCTGCCATGCGGCCCTCTCTGGCTGATGTTCGGCGCGGCGGCTGTCACCGGCTCGTGGTGGAGCGGTGCGCTGCACATGGCGTGCTTCGCGGCAGGCACCATCCCACTTCCGCTTTTGCTCCAAACACGCGCACTGCGCGCACAACACAGCCTGTCTCCCAAAGCAGCGCGATGGATGCAGCAGGCGCTTGCCTTTGGCTCTGCCGGAGTGCTCGTCTGGCGTGCCACACTTCCACTCCATGCGTGCTGCCATTGACCAACGCACTTGCATCCATTGCGGCGTGGCGTTTCGCCCCACGGAACACCGCCCGGATTTTTGCTGTGCAGGCTGCCAGTTTGTCCACGACCTGATCGCGAAAAACGGCCTCGGACAATTCTACGATTTGCAGGAAAGCGGCGTGCAACCGGTGAAGCCGCTGGTTTTCCAAAAGCGAGACTACACGTGGCTGGAGGAACTCGTGAGCGCGGTCGAGAAAAGCCCCGATGTCGTGCTCCAGCTCGGGCTGCAAGGCCTCTCGTGCATCGGCTGCGTGTGGCTCATCGAAACGCTCTTCTCGCGCAAAGCGGGCGGACTCAGCCTCCGCGTGGATTCCACGATGGGGCAGATCACACTTCGCTGGCAGCCGGGCGTGTTTGATGTCGTCGCCTTTGCTCGCGAACTGCAAACGTTCGGTTACCTCGTCGGCCCTCCCGGAAACAACGACGCGCCGACCAATCGCGCGCTCATTGTGCGGCTCGGGATCTGCGCGGCGCTCGCGATGAATACGATGCTGTTCACGCTGCCGCGCTATTGCGGAATGGGCGACGATTTCGCGTTCGCAAAACTTTTTCACAAACTCACGCTCATCCTCGGAACGCTCTCGTTCATCATCGGCGGCAGCTACTTTTTTACGAGGACATGGCACAGCCTGCGACAGCGCGTGCTGCATATTGATTTGCCGATTTCGATGGGGCTCGCCGCAGCGTGGCTGGGTTCCGTTTACGCGTGGGGAAAAGGCGCGCACAGCTTCGTCTATTTCGATTTCGTCTCCACGTTTGTCTTCCTCATGCTGGCCGGGCGCTGGCTTCAGCAAAAGGCCGTGGAGCGCAATCGCGCACAACTCCTCGCGACGCAAGCGGACCCGGCACCCGTGCGGCGCACATCCGGCGAGAAACTGCCCGTCACGCAGATCGTCAATGGCGACACGTTCCTCGTCGAAGCAGGAGGAATCGTCCCGGTTTGCTCACGCCTGTGCTCCGAGGGCGCCACGCTTGGCATGGAGTGGATCAGCGGGGAAAGCGAAGCAACGACCGCGCGGCGAGGACGCACCATCGCAGCCGGTTCGGTGAATTGCGGACAATCTCCCATCGAACTCGAAGCGATGGAACCGTGGAGCGAATCGCTGCTCGCCAAACTCCTCCGCATCACGCCCGGCGCTGCACCGCGAAACATCGCGCTCGAACGCTTCATTCGCGCCTACATCATCGTCGCCGTCACGCTCGCGCTCGGGGGATTTTTTGCATGGCTCGCAATCGGCGGCGGGATGCTGCCGGCGATGCAGGTGCTCATTTCTGTGCTCGTCGTTTCGTGCCCGTGCGCCTCGGGCGTCGCGCTGCCACTCACGCGCGACCTCGCCACTTCGCAACTACGACGGCTTGGCGTCTTCATCCGCGAAGGAGAGGTCTGGACGAAACTCGAACAAGTCCGCCATGTCGTCTTCGACAAAACCGGAACGCTGACTCTCGAAGCGATGACGCTGCTCAACCCCGAAGTGCTCCGCCTTCTCACCGCCGAAGAGAGCGCCGTGCTGCTCGCGATGGTGCAAATCAATCCGCATCCCGCGAGCGGCTGCCTGCGCGAGCAACTGCTCGCTGATGGAGTCGAACCGGCATTGTGCGCAGCAGTCACCGAAACCATCGGCTTCGGACTGGAAGTCAAACAAAGCGGCGCAGTTTGGAAACTCGGACGCCCGGAGTGGGCTGGCGGCACGAAGGGTGACTGCGTTTTCAGCCGCGACGGCGAAGTGCTCGCCGCGTTCCATTTCGGCGAAGAGGCGCGCGCGGATGCCGTCGAGGAAATCGCCACACTTCGCCATCAAGGCCACCGCGTCTCCATCCTCAGCGGCGACCGCCGTGAGAAAGTGGATGCGATGGCCGACCGCCTCCACCTTTCGCGCACCGACTGCCACGCCGAAATGACGCCCGAGGGAAAAGCCGAATGGATCACCCGCAACGACCATCGCGACACACTCTACATCGGCGACGGCGCAAACGATTCGCTCGCCTTCGACAAAGCCTGGTGCACAGGCACACCCGCCATTGATCGCGGCCTGCTCGAACAAAAATCCGATTTCTACTTCCTCGGTCGCGGGCTCAACGGCATTCGCGCCCTTTTTAACACCGCCACGACCCGCCGCCGCACCGCGCAGTGCGTGGTCGCATTCGCCATCGCCTACAACGCTGTCGCCATCGCCCTCTGTCTTTTTGGCCGCATGAATCCGCTCATGGCCGCCATCCTCATGCCCGCCAGTTCACTCGTCTCGCTCGCCATCGTCTTCATCGGCTGCACCCGGAAAAAGCAGTAGGCCAGCCGCCTAATTCCAGCTTCCGCGATGCTTGCACTCGCAGATTGCGCTCCATAGTGTCCGCGGCCCCAAGGCTCGGCTTTGGGTTTTTAATTTTCACACTCAACACCGAAACACCATGGCAAACAGTATCCTCGTAGGCGCTCAGTGGGGCGACGAAGGCAAAGGCAAAATCATTGATTTCCTCACGGAGAAGGCGGACATCGTCGTGCGCTCGCAGGGCGGAAATAACGCGGGGCACACCGTGATCGTGGAGGGCAAAAAATATGTGCTCCACCTCATTCCCAGCGGCATTTTGCGAAAGGGAACGATGTGCGTGATCGGCAATGGCGTGGTGATTGATGCCGTTTCGCTCGCGGAGGAAATCACCGGTCTGCGCAAAAAGGGCATCCGCGTGACGAAGGACAATTTGCTGATTTCCGATGCGGCGCACCTGACGCTGCCTCATCATCGTGCGCTGGATCGCGCAAAGGAAACGGCAAAGGGCGCGGGCAAAATCGGAACGACTGGTCGCGGCATCGGGCCGACGTATTCCGACAAAGCAGCGCGGACCGGACTGAGGACGGGCGACTTACTGGATGCGCGCCGCTTTTCCGAAAGGCTCAAGTCGCGTCTGACGGATGCGAATGCGCAACTCGGTTTACTCGGCGGAGAGTCCGTGGATTTCAAGCAAGCGAACGCTCAGTATCTCGCCGCCGCGAAAACGATCATCCCTTTCCTCGGCAACACGGTGGTGTGGCTCGCGGATGCGGTGCGGGAGAATAAGGAGATTTTGTTCGAGGGCGCGCAGGGGACATTCCTCGACATTGATTTCGGCACGTATCCCTACGTGACTTCGAGCAACACGACCGCGGGTGGTGCCTGCACGGGTTCGGGCGTTCCGCCGAATCGCATCAGCAAAGTGTGGGGCACGATGAAGGCCTACACGACGCGCGTTGGCGAAGGACCGTTCCCGACGGAGAACGATGAACTCGGCGACTTCCTGCACGGACTCGGACGCGAGTTCGGCGCGACGACCGGACGCGCGCGCCGCTGCGGCTGGTTCGATGCGGTGTTTACGCGCTACGCGGCAATCGTGAACGGCATTGACGACATCGCGGTGACGAACACAGACGGCCTCGACACGATGGCGACGATCAAAGTCTGCACCGCCTACAAACTTGGCCGCAAGACGCTGGAATATCCACCGACCGACCTCGACGCGCTCGCCGAGTGCAAACCGATCTACGAGGAATACGACGGCTGGCAAAAAGACACGACCTCCGCGCGCAAGTGGGGCGACCTTCCGGTGAAATGCCGCAAGTATCTTCAGGCCATCGCCCGACTGACCGGCGCAAAATTGAGCATCGTGAGCGTCGGCCCCGGCCGCGAGCAGACCATCGTAGTGTGAGCGAGATGAGCATCCCGCGCCACATCGCAATCATCATGGACGGCAATGGCCGTTGGGCGAAGGAGCGCGGGCTCCCACGCCTCAAGGGCCATGAGCGTGGTGTGGAAACCGTGCGCGCCGTCACCGAGGAATGTGTGGCGCTCGGCGTCGAATTTCTCACGCTCTACGCATTCTCCACGGAAAACTGGAAGCGCCCCGAACTGGAAGTGAACGGCCTGTGGGTGATCTTGGAGCATTTCCTCGCGTATGAACTGCCGACGATGATGAAAAACGGTATCCGCCTCCGCACCATCGGGCGCACTCACGAGTTACCGGAAAGCACGCAGCAAAAACTCCGCGAGACCATCGCAGCCACGGCGGACAACAAGGCCACCACGCTCATTCTCGCGCTCAACTACAGCTCGCGCACTGAAATCACCGATGCCGTCCGCTCGATCTGCAACGCCGCGCCCGACCCAAAAACCATCACCCCCGAAACCATCAGCGCCCATCTTTACACCGCAGAATATCCCGACCCCGACCTGCTCATCCGCACCAGCGGCGAGATGCGCCTGTCGAACTTCCTGCTCTGGCAGCTCAGCTATTCCGAATTTTACATCACGCCGAAATTTTGGCCCGACTTCAGCAAAGAGGACTTGCGTGCAGCCGTCGCAGAGTTTCAAAAGCGGGAGCGCCGATTCGGCGGACTATAGTCGCAGCGCAACCAAACACATACCTTCATGGCCAAAGGCCAAACAGTTCTCGTCGTAGATCCAGACACCGATTTCCTCGCGTGGGCGGTGAAGCAACTCACCGCTGTGGACCTACGCGTGCTTTCGACGACCCATGCGGACGAGGCACAAAAAATCGCGCAGCGCGAGCACCCGGACCTCATCGTCACCGACACACACGTGCAGCCTTTCAGCGGACTGGAATTGCTTTCGCGTGTCCGCGAACGCGATCCCTCTGCGTCCATTCTGCTCATCAGCCAGTTCTCCACCACGCAAACCGTCATCGAGGCGATGAAGCTCGGCGCGTTCGATTTCGTCACGAAGGACAAGCTGCCGTTTAATTTCAAAATGGTCGTGGACTCGGCGCTCAAGGAGCAGGCGCAAATGCGCGCGGCCAAGGCATCGCGCCCGCAGCTCACCGTCGAGCAGCACAACGACAGCATCGTCGGCCAGAGCGACCCGATGCAGCAGGTCTTCAAACTCGTGGGCCGCGTCGCGGGTTCGGACGCACCCGTGATGATCACCGGCGAGAGCGGCACAGGTAAAGAACTCGTCGCCCGCGCCATCCACCACTACTCGCCGCGCAACGAAAGCACGTTTGTCGCGATCAACTGCGCGGCAATCCCCGAGCAGCTTTTGGAGAGCGAACTTTTCGGCCACGAAAAAGGCGCGTTCACCGGCGCGGCCACACAGCGCGAAGGGCGCTTCGAGCAGAGCGACGGCGGCACTTTATTCCTCGATGAAATCGGCGACATGCCGCTTTCCCTGCAGGGCAAAATCTTGCGCGTCCTGCAAAACGGCGAATTTTCCCGCGTCGGCGGAAACACCACAATCAAGACCGATGTGCGCATCATCGCTGCGACGAATAAACAGCTCGAAAGCGAAGTCGCCGATAAACGCTTCCGGGAAGATTTGTTCTACCGGCTGAACGTCGTCCGCATCCAGCTCCCGCCGCTCCGTGCGCGTGTGGAGGACATCCGGCTACTCGCCGAATATTTCGTGCAGCGCGTCGCCACGGAAAAGCGGCTGCCGAAATTCAAACTCAGTGAAGATGCCATCCGCGTGCTCGAAGCGCATAACTGGCCCGGTAACGTGCGCGAGTTGGAAAACACCATCCAGCGCGCGTGCCTGCTCGCGACGAGCGACATCCTGCTGCCGAAGGACATCCCGCTCGGTGCGAATGCAGCCGACACCCCGGCCACCGCACTCACCAAGGATGCCGCCATCGAAGTGCTGCTGCGCGCGGCCCAAGCGGACGCAAGCATCGAACTCATCCCGTGGCTGGAGCGCGAATTCACCGTCCACGCCATGCGCGAGACGAAGGGCAATCAGGTGCAGGCCGCGAAGCTCCTCGGCATGACACGCGCCACCCTCCGCAAACGCCTCGAACGTTTCGGCATCACACGCGAACTCAACATCCAGTAACGCCATGAAGGGCTGGCTTTGGAATGGAAACATCTTTCAGCCGGCGGACAGCCTTCCACTGAGCGACCGTGGTTTTCGCTACGGCATGTCGCTCTTCGAGAGCGTGCGCGTGCGGGATGGACGGGCGGATTTTTGGGCGCAGCATCAGCTACGATTGCTAGCCGCGTGTGCGGAACGGGATTTTGTCGTGGAGGAAAATACCATCGCAGCAGCGCAGGAGGTTTTTGAAACGGCGGGGATGGATGGCTTCGCGCGCATCTACGTGACGGCGGGCGACGGCGCTCCATCCGCACCGGCACAAGCCCCTCGCGTTTTCCTATTCATCGAGCCGCGTGAGCCGGAAAAGGAGACGAGCTGGGACATCGGTTTTCACGATGACAATCACCGCCCGCTTTTCAGCGGAATGAAGACGGCGAACTATTGGTTCAACTGCGACGCGCTCGCGCAGGCCCGCGCCCGCAAGCTCGATGAGGCGCTCATTTTCAACGACCACGCCGAACTCATCTCCGCTTGCTGTGCGAATGTCTTCCTCGTTCAGGGCGAACATGTGCTCACGCCGTCGCGCGCGTCCGGTTGCAGGCTCGGCGTGGTGCGCGAGTGGGTCATCGCCCGCCGCAAAGTCACCGAGCGCCGACTGCGCCGCGAGGATGTGCTGAAGGCGGACGAGATTTTCCTCACGAACTCCTGGCTCGGCGTCATGCCCGTCTCCACGCTCGAAGGCCGCCCGCTCGGCCCCCGCAGCATCGGCCCCAAGCTCGCTGCGGAAATAGCGCAGCGCTGAACCCTTCAGCCGAGTTGCGTCACGAGATTTTCGCGCGCGACCAGCACTTCCTCGCGCGTGGCGAGCGTCTTCACTTTCATCTGCGGCCACTCTTCGCCGATCACAACGGCACGGCGCGCACCGAGATTCTCTGCGTTCTGGAATTGCTTGCCGACCTTCGCGGCGGTGAGCGGGAAATCCACGCGATGCCCGGCTTCGCGCAGTTCCTGCACTAGCGCGAGCGCCTGCGGGCGCAGCTCTTCCTTTGCGATGACGACATACACCTCGCACGAACGCTCGCGCGCGAGCCACGCTTCGAGTTTCGCTTTTGCCGCAGGCGTGTCGGCGATCATGTTGGCGAGCACCACGTCGCCCATGCCGAAGCCTAGCGCGGGCATGTTCACCTTGCCGTCGCTCATCAGCGCGAGCAGCCCGTCGTAGCGACCACCGCCGGCGAGTGCGCGCTCGGTCTTGGCGCGATCAAAGACCTCGAAAACCACGCCTGTGTAGTAGGCGAGGCCGCGCACGATGGCATAGTCCACCTCCACGAACGCCCCGAGCCCGCGCGCAGTGAGATCAGCGAGAATCGGCGCAAGCTCGGCAGTCGGTTCCTTGCTGCGCATGAAAGCAAGCACCTGCGCGGCGCTGAGGCCGAACTTCGCGAGCGCCGCATCGGTCTTCTCCGGCGAGGCGCGCTCGGCTTTGTCCACGATTTGGAAAAACTCGTATTCGTCCTCGGGGGTGAGCGCGGCTCCGTCGGCGCGCTTCGCATTTTGAATGAAAAACTGCTGCCACGCGGTGCGGCTGCTGAGGCGCACGACAAAATCCCGCTCTGTGAGCGCGAACGCACGCAGCGTATCCACGAGCACGGCTATCAACTCCGCATCCGCAGCGGGCGATGCCTCGCCGAGGATGTCCACGTTGAGTTGGTAAAATTCACGCATCCTTCCGCGTTGCTGGCGTTCGTGGCGGAAGCAACTCGGCACGGAAAACCACTTCATCGGCTTTTTGAAATCGCGCTCCCTTGCCGCGACCATGCGGGCGAGAGTCGGCGTCATCTCGGGCCGCAGCGCACCCTTCGCCGCGCTGGGGTCGGCGAGCGCGCCCACGGTGAAAAGCTGGCCGACCAGTTCGCCGCCGCTCTTCTTTTCATAAAGCGCGAGCGACTCGACGACCGGCCCGTCGTATTCCGTGAAGCCATAGCGGCGCGCGACCGCCCGCCACGTATCGAGGATGTAGTTCCTGCGTGCGCAGTCGTCGGGAAAAAAGTCGCGGAAACCTGGCAATGTTTGCATCGGGGCGCGGAGGCTAGCGGCACGGCGCATTTGCGAAAGCGCGATTTTCACGCGCGCATGGATTTGCAATGGACGAAGCGCGAAATGTTTTTACCGCCGGTAGAGGATCGGCTCGGCCCAGATGCCGGTGCCGGTGGGGCTTTCGGCGCGGAGGGTGAGTTTGCTGATGGCGGTGAGCTGGCAGCGGAGGATGGCGGGGGCGTCGCCGACGGCTACGGGGGTGCTGCGGGCGACGGGGCGGCCGTCGGCGTAGATGGCGAAGGTGATTTTTTGCCCGGCTGGCGTGGTGGGGCCGGCGGCGACTCGGGCGACGAAGCTGGCGCTGGCGATGGGGAGGTCCCACGTGATGGCGGCTCCGGCGGCGGTCTCGAAACCGCGCACGGTTTTTTCGCCGAGTTTGAGCGGGGTGCCGTCGAGCATTTTGCCTGCGGCGAATGAGGGCTGCGCGGTGCCGTCGGTGCGGGCTGGCTTGATGGAATCGAGTGCGGTGTAGCGGGAACTTCCGGCGCGGATTTCGACGATGTCCTTGGTTTCGATTTTCATGCCGTCGTAGAGGGCGTGACGGATGGTGATGCCGGTGGCGTCGCGGGCTACGATGTCGAGCGCGGGGAAGATGCTGCCGTCGGCGGTGACGACTTCAAAGCCTGCGGGCTGTGTTTTGATTTCGCGGAGGATGAGGGCGTGGAGTTCCTTGCGCTTTGTGTCGAAGGTGCGCGGGCCGAAGATGGGGTTGACGATTTTAGCGGTGTTTGAGTCGGCGGATTTAGCGGTGCCTTCAAAAAAATCGCCGCCGGGGAGTAGCGCGCCGATTTTCCCGCGCGGGATCTGCGCGGCGATGTCGGCACCGAAGGGTTGGTAGATGGCCCACGCGATTTCGCCGCCGGGAATGGTGAGGTTGCGGTGTCCGGCCTTGACGGTGGTTTCGGCCAGCGATGTGAACGGCCCGGCGATGCGTGCGCCGCTGACGAGGACGAGGCCGGGCTGGTATTCCTCGGCTTTGGCGTCGGCGAATTTCGCGCGGAGGATGTCGGTGAAGCCGAGCTTCACAGTATTCGCGCTGCGGACGACGAGGCCGTTGTCAAAGCTGAGTGTGCCTTCGAGGACGGTGCCGTCGAAGAGCTGAACGGTGGCGGCGAAGCTCGAAGCTCGAAATCCGAAATCCGAAACAAGCACGAAGCACGAAATCCAAAAAGCCAGTCGGCGAATCGCGAACCTGCCGGGAATGGATGTTTGAGAACGCTTTTGAAATTTCACCTTCGAACTTGTTTCGGATTTCGGATTTCGCGCTTCGAATTTCCCTCTCTACCTTTGGTAGAGAGGGATGTAGTGCCAAGGCATAGCGAGGATGGTGGCGAAGCACGCGGTGGCGTAGATGGGGCCGACTTCGCGGTCGTCCCAATAGCATTGTTCGCCGACGCGCTTCACGGAGGGGACGAGGACTTGTTTCATGTAATCATACCAGCGCTTCCACGTGTCGCCGCCGATCATGTATTGCGCGGGGCCGGCGTAGTTGGAGCCGTAGGCCCAGTGCTGCTTGTCGAATTTGTGGTCAAAAAGATATTTGCTCGCGGGGGCGACGAGCGGGTCGTCGTAGTGACCGCAGACTTGGAGCGAGTAAACTGCGGCGGCGGTGCGCGCGTAGCCGGGGCCGCCCTGTCCGGCTTGATAGGCGAAGCCGCCGCTATTTCCCACGGAGCAGCGCCTCACGTATTCGACGGCGTCGTCAATGGTCTGCTGCGGCACGTCGAGTCCGCCATTTTTCGCTGCGCGAAGGGCGACGACTTGCATCACGGTGACGCTGATGTCCGCATCGCCGGGCCGTGGCTGGTAGCGCCAGCCGCCCTTGTGCTGGCCCTTGTCGCTTTGCGTGGTGACGATGAGTTTGATGGCGCGCTGGAGTTTTTCGCGGATGGCCGGGCTGCGCGTTTCGCCATAAAGCTCGCCGAGTGCGATGGTGGCGATGCCGTGGTTATACATGTATTTGCCACCGTCCACGCCGCGGAATTGTCCGTCCACGCCGAGCTGATCGAGCAGGAACTCCATGCCGCTTTTCACCTGCTTGGCGTATTCGCCCTGCTCGGGGAGATTGCCCGCAGCCATGTAGGCCATGAGCACGTAGCCGGTCATCGCGACGGGATGCTCGCCCTTTCGCCCGGCGCTGACGCTCCACGAGCCGTTCGCATTTTGCTGCGAAGCGAGCCACCGCAACGCGCCGGTGATGATTTGCTCGCTCGGCGTATCCACGATCACGGCGTCCTTCACGTCGGCATCCACAGCGGCTTGTGGAAATGCAAACGCAGTCAGCGCGAAGAAGACGATGAGCGTGAGGCGGAGCATGGCGCGCAAAGGATACATGGCGCGCGGCGTTTGGGAACCGCTGATTAAATCCAAAAGGTGTAATCTGTGCCTCAAAAGTTTTGGCACCATGGGAGCGAGAGGAGGTGGAGGGCCAAAGGCCCGAATTCATACCAGCCTTGGGCAACGCCCAAGGAAGGCTTGCACAAACGGTCAAAGGGCTGAAAGCCCGGCGTCATTTCTTGAGACGGAACGCGTGGATGGATCGGGCTTTCAGCCCTCTTGGCGTCTTTGCTTTATAACCTAGGCCGACGCTCGTTCCTCGCTCTGACCTAGGCTGGCATGGGCAGGGCCGTTGGCCCTCAACTTAGCGTGGATGAGCGTAGATTAGCGGCTTCTCTTTTGATGGTTCAACAAGCAGAGAGCGCGTAGCGCCCGGCGCGACGGCGGATGCGGAGCGGGGAGCCGAAGGTGCGGGAGAGATTCGCGCTGGTGAGGACGCGCGTGATTTCGCCGCTGGCGAAAAGGCGTCCGCTGCGGAGGAGCAGCGCGTGCGTAAATGCGGGGACGATTTCCTCCACGTGATGCGTGACGAAGAGCAGTGTGGGCGCGTTCTTTCGCACGGCGAGGCGCTGGAGGAAGGCGAGGAAGTGTTCGCGCGCGACGGGATCGAGTCCGGCGCACGGTTCGTCGAGGATGAGCACGCGCGGTTGCGCGATGAGCGCGCGTGCGATGAGGACGCGCTGGCGTTCGCCTTGCGAAAGGACACGCCAGTCGCGCTGTGCGATGCGTCCGCACTCGGCGGCGCGCATGGCGCGTGCGGCTTCGATGCGGTCGGCGGCCTTCACTTTCCCCCAGTAATCGAGCATCGCGTATTTTCCGCCGATGACGACCAGCTCGGCGCTGTCCCAATCGGGAACTTTCTGCCGCACGGCGCTGCTGACGATGCCGACGCGCTTGCGCAGTTCGCGCCAATCGGAATTGCCGTAGGTTTCGCCGAGCAATTCCATTTCGCCCGCGCTCGGCGTGAGGTAGCCGGTGAGCGCGCTGAGGAGCGAAGTCTTGCCCGAGCCGTTCGCGCCGAGGATGACCCAGTGCTCGCCGCGCTGCACGCGCCAGTCGAGCCGGTCGAGGATGAGCGTCTCATCGCGATGGACGACGAGGCCGCGGATGTCGAGGACGGGACGTTTCACTGGAATAGAACGGGGCGGTGCTGTTGTGAAAGGTTAGGTGCAGTGCGTGTTGGTGGCGTCCTTACTAGCTTGGTGTCTCAGCTGCCACTGTCTGACGACGTAGGCTCGACCGAGCAAGTAAACGCCGCCTCCGCTCGCCATCGCAAGCAAATGGTAGCCTGTGAACTCGCTCTCTAACGACAAGGGCTGCCGGCGGATCACCGACACAATTAAAGGAGGGCCGAATGCAAAACTCACCCCCATCGCAACGTCCAGCACTCTCCAATACCAGCGAGCGTCAGAATCTGAATTCAGTGTCTCGGCCAAGTCTGGATGTTCTCTCCGCAAGCGGCGGCGAATGATGAACACAGCGAGTGTGACCACAGCGTAAAGTCCGAGTATCCCGATAAGAACGTAAAGCTTGCCGTCTCTACCCCACAGAACTCCGGCAGCGTGATATGCCGCAAGAAGTGCAATGATAGCGAAGAAGGGTGCGAAGCGTTTCATGAGATGTAGCAGGT
>CAMBOD010000011.1 GCA_945868985.1 Prosthecobacter debontii
GCCGAGCGTGAGCGCTGCCGCGAGCGGCGTGGCCATTTTCCACTCGTGCGTGAAAACACCGAAGAGCACCGCGCACAAACCGAGTAGCGAGCCGACCGATAAATCAATGCCGCCGGTGAGAATGATCGGCATCATCACGAGCGCGAGCATCCCGATTTCCGCCGAGTGCCGCACGATGTTGGAGACGTTGTCCGCTGTGTTGAAATTGCGCCCGGCTGCGCTGAAGAAAACGATCTCCGCGACGAGGACGAAAAACAGAATCGCTTCGGGCCGTGCGAACATTCTTTTGAAGAAGTTTTTCATCTGCGGTTCCTCCGTGTGCGCAATCCATCCGCGACCACCGCAAGGAGGATAACGAGGCCCTGAATGGCTTTTTCCCAATGCGCCTCGACGTGGAGCGAAGTCAGCGCAGGGTTGATCATGGCGAGCAGCAGCAGGCCCGCAAAGACGCCCCACAGATTGCCGCGTCCGCCGTTCACCGCGACGCCGCCGACCACGCACGCAGCGATCACTTTCAACTCCAGCCCGGCTCCGAACGTCGGCTGCACTTGCGGCGACTGCACCACGTTCATCACCGCCGCAAGACCGGTGAGCGCGCCGAGCAGTGTGAAAGCTCCGAGCGTTGTGCGCCGGGGATTGATGCCCGCGAGCCGCGCAGCTTCGGCGTCCGTGCCGACTGCGTAGATGAAACGTCCAGCCGCGAGATTTTTCATCGCCCACGCCGCGAGCGCGAGCAGCACCAGCGCCGCGCAGATGAGTGCCGTCTGTCCGCCGAGTTGGCTGAGCCCGAACCACTGCGTGCCCGGCGGCAGATTCACAAATTTCCCCTGCTGAAAAAGCCTCAGCGCCTCCTGCCAAGTCACCATTGTAGCCAGCGTGACGACGATGCTCGGCAGTCCCAGCCCCGCAACGAGCCAGCCATTCAGCGCGCCCATCACCATGCCCGAACCGATGCTCGCAAGCAAAACAACGGGCAACGGCAACCCCGCCGCTGCAAGCAATCCCGCGATGACCGCGCACACGCCAAACTGCGAGCCCACGGAAATATCAATCTGCCGGCAAATGATGACGAGCGCCATGCCCACCGCGACAACCAGCGAAGGAGTCTGCGCTGTGAGCCGCGAAAGCAACGGCTGCGGCGAAAAGAACGACGGGGCAACGAGCGCGAGCACGAGCAGCAACAATGCAAGCGCAGCAGCAACGGAGAGTTCGCGGAAGTAACGTTTCACTTTGCACCCTTTTTCGAACCACCAATAGAACGTGCAGTAGCCTCGCCTTCTGCCAGCACAACTTCGATAGGAACAATTACGTTCTTACCGCCCACGGAAAATTTCACCTGAATACGAAGTAGGGTTGGTGAAATCCACCGTTCTGGCGGCTGACCAGAGCTTTTCACTTTGGAATCATCAAGAGACGCCGCCTTCAGTGCGACAGTCCGAATATTGTCCGGAGAAACATTCTTCAATGCTGCTTCCTCAATCCGAAAAATTGAAACCTTACTGTGTTTGTTCAATGAGTCATGAACGGCAATATGTTTGGAGTCTGGACTCCACCGGATGCTAACAACTTGGGAAAAAGATTTTTTTTGAGACGGGTCATCTATCATATTCGGCGAAGGGAGCGGCAAAACCCGATAGAAGGTGTTGCCATCGGCGGAGGCTAAGACAGTCACCGAAAAGGTGGTATCGCCGGGATTAAACTCAAACAGGGCGAGCTTTCCATCGGGCGAATCAAAACCCTTGATGTGCCTTTTGAGAACGTCCGTATTTGACCAGCACTTCCTCATGGTTTCGTTGAAGTCGGGCTGTTGGGCCCAAGAGCGCGCCGCAAGAAGCATCAACGCGAACCAAACGAATAATAGAGTAATCAGCCGACATGGTTTCATTTTAGGAAATTGGATTCTGCACTTCAGAGCATCGAGAGAATTCATGCCGCCTCCTTTCCCAGCGCAGCCGCCATCACTTCGTGGGCGTCGCTTTTTCCGGGGAGCATCGCGGTGAGTGTGCCGCTTCGCATGACGGCGATTCGGTCGCTCATGCCGAGAATTTCGGGGAGGTCGCTGGAGATCATCAGCACGGCGAGGCCGTCTTTTGCGAGCGCGCGGATGATGCGGTGAATTTCGGATTTTGCGCCGACATCCACGCCCTGTGTGGGCTCGTCGAGGATGAGGAGCTTGGGCTTTGTGGCGAGCCAGCGCGCGACGCTAATCTTTTGCTGGTTGCCACCGCTGAGCGAGGAGCCGGGGGCGTCGGGGCCGTAGGTTTTGATGCTGAGATCGTGGATGAACTTTTGCGCCAGTTCCGTCTCCGCACCGAAGCGCAGCCAGCCGCCGGGAAAAAGCGCGGGGTGAACGGCCATCGTGATATTGTGCGCCACGGGCATTTCCAAAATGACGCCGTGCCGCCTGCGATCCTCTGGCACGTAGGCGATGCCGTGGGCGATGGCTTCACTGGGTGAGGAAATGCTGACGCGCTTTCCGCCGAGCAGGATTTCGCCGAAATCGGCAGGCGTGATGCCGAACAAAACACGCGCCAGCTCGGTGCGACCGGCACCGACGAGTCCAGCGAGGCCGACGACTTCGCCAGCGCGAACATCGAGCGTCACCGAGCGGACGCCACCCGCAGTGCTGCCGAGATTTTTCAACGAAAGCACGACCTCGCCCGGCGCGCTCTCGGCGGGCGGGTAGATGTGTGAAACTTCACGTCCCACCATGAGCTGGATCAACTGTGTCTCGTTCAGTTCGCCAGCAGCGTTGGTGCCGAGGCTTTCGCCATCGCGCAACACAGTCACACGGTCGGCAAGCGCAAAAATTTCCTCAAGGCGATGCGAGATGTAAATGACGCCGACGCCGCTCGCGCGCAGTTCACGCACGACGGCGAAAAGCAGGTGCTGCTCCTTCTGCGTGAGCGAGGCGGTCGGCTCGTCCATGATGACGATGCGTGCGCCAGCCCCGAGCGCGCAGGCGATTTCGACAAGCTGCTGCTCGGGCATCGAAAGCGAACACACCTCGGCCTCGGGCGAAATCTCTGCGCCGATGCGCTGAAGGAGTTCCGCAGCCCGCGTGCGGCGAGCGGACCAATCCACACGAGCGAACGACCGCGTCTTTTCCAACCGCAGACCGATGTTTTCCGCGACCGTGAGATCGGGAAACAGCGCGGGCTGCTGGTAAATGCAGGCGATGCCGAGCTTGTGTGCGCTCGCGGGCGTGAGGTGCGCGACTCGCTCGCCTTTGATGTCAATGCTCCCGCCGTCCGGCTGGTGCGCGCCGGTGATGACCTTGATGAGCGTGGATTTGCCCGCGCCGTTCTCGCCGAGCAACGCATGAACCTCGCCTGCCCGCAGGTCAAACGACACGCCCTTGAGCGCGCGCACCGCGCCGAAGGATTTTGTGACGGAGGTGAGCTGGAGGAGCGGGGCTGACATTAATCAACGATTTTGAATTCAATCTGTGTTCCGTCAGGCAGGTCTTTGATGCGCTCGTGAATCGGACCAAATGCCGCGTAGAGAAATGCCACGTCTTTGATGTCAAAGTCGTCAACCCCGTAACCGCCGCCAAGAATCGGAAGCAATCGGTAGCAGTAGCACTGGCCGGGTTGCAGCGCCTTGCCCGCTGCAACCAATCGGTGAACCAACGGAATCATCAGCCAGTCATTGGCCGTATCCTCGTCGTCAACCTTCTTGCAGAAGTCGTCCCAATTTTCGGCCACTTTCGCCAAGATGCCGTCGCCAATATCAAGACGATGCACCGACCCGTCGTCGAGGATGAGGAACAAGTCGCCGAACCGATTCACAAGCCAGACATTGAACTTCGCAGGCAATCGCCATCGCCAGTGTTCGAGCAACTTGGGCCAGTCGAAACCTGAGTGGTCGATGAGGTAGTCGTGGAGATTCATTCTTTCCTCTCTGGTGTTCAGTCTCTTTTACTCAAAACATTCTTCTCATACCCCTTCACCTCCGCCAGCCACGCTTCGCCGACGGGGACGCCTTTGCTCTCGCAGTAGTAATCCCACACGGCGCCGAAGGGGAGCGACTTGCTCTCTTCCTGAAGGGCAAGGCGGGTGGTGGTGTCGCCGGCGAGTTCGGCGGTGCGGATGGCGGGTGGTTCGAGCAGCGCGAGCAGGAGGGCGCGAAGCAGGTTGCGCGTGCCGATGACCCACGCGGCGATGCGGTTGATGCTGGCGTCGAAATAATCGAGGCCGAGGTGGACGCGCTCGGCGTGGCCGGTGGCGATGATTTCGCGGGCGATGGCTTGGAGATCATCGGTGAAGGTGACGACGTGGTCGCTGTCCCAGCGGACACCGCGGCTGACGTGCAGCAGAATCTCCGGCAGATAAAGGAGCAGGCTGGAGATTTTGTCGGCGATGCTCTCGGTGGGATGAAAATGGCCGGCATCGAGGCAGAGCAGCTTTTTCCGTGTGATGGCGTAGCCGAGGTAGAATTCTTGCGAGCCGACGGTGCAGCTCTCTGCGCCAATTCCGAAAAGTTTCGGCTCCACAGCGTCGAGGTTGTGCTTCGCGGGGAGTGGCTTTTTGAAAACGTCGTCGAGCGCGGCGGCGAGGCGTTCCCGCGGAGCTTGGCGGTCGGCGGGTGTGTCCTTGAAGCCGTCGGGAATCCAGACGTTGGTGACGCACGGCGTGCCGAGCGCCTTGCCCATCGCAGCGCCGATCTCGCGCGAGCGCCGGCAGTGCTCGATCCAGAAATTGCGGACACCCTTGTCGCTATGCGAGAGGGTGAAGCCATCGGCGGCCTTCGGGTGCGAGAAGCACGTCGGGTTGAAGTCTAGGCCGAGGCCGTTGCTCTTCGCCCATGCGATCCAGTTTTTGAAATGTGTGGTTTCGATTTCGTCGCGATCCACGCGCTTGCCGCCGAACTCGCCGTAGAAGGCATGGAGATTCAGGCGATGTTTGCCGGGGATGAGCGACAGCGCTTTTTCCAAATCGGCGCGCAGCTCGTCGGGCGTGCGCGCTTTGCCGGGATAGTTGCCCGTGACGGCGATTCCTCCGCCGAGCACGCTGCCGAAGTTTTCAAAGCCACCGACATCATCGCCCTGCCAGCACTGGAGCGAGACGGGGATTTTTGCGAGGGCCTTGAGCGCGCGGTCAACATCCACGCCGAGATCGGCGTAGCGTTCGTGGGCAAGGCGGTAGGCTGAGGAAATGGATTTGGAGCGGGACATGGAAATGAGTTTGCAGAGCGCGGCGACAAATTGTCACCGGCGTTTAAGATTTTTCGATGTGAAAGATTTCCGGGAGTTCGAGAGCGACGGGGCTGTTGTCTGGGTTGGACGGCATCAGCTCGCTCATGTGCGCCCACCAGCGGCGGCAGACTTCGGTGCGGGCGATGGCGGCCCACTGCGCTTCGCTTTCAAAATCCACATAGGCGAAAAGCTGGCGCGTCTGCGCGTGGTGAAAAATGGAATATGTCTTCACGCCATGTTCCAGCAGCGCGGCCTCCAAGTCGGGCCAGATGGGCTGGTGCCGACGGATGTATTCGGCTTCGCAGCCTTCGTTGACGGACATGACAAACGCTTTGCGGATCATGGTCGGCAATCATTTCTGACAAGCGCCGTCGGCGTCGAGCACGCATTACATCTGAGGAAAGACGCCGGGCCAAGAAGGTGGTTTTGCTTGGCCTTTTCGGCGCAACGGGATTGCACTGCTGTCATGCGTTTCCTCGTTCTTCTCGCCAGCGTGCTGTTTGCCATTTCCTCGCACGGGGAAATTGCGGGCAAGCGTCCTAATATCATTTTCATCCTCACGGATGATCAGGGCTTCGGCGATGTCTCTGCGAACGGAAACCCGGTGCTCAAGACGCCGAACATGGACCGACTGCACGATGAAGGCGTGCGGTTCACGGACTTTCACGTTTCGCCGACTTGCGCGCCGACGCGAAGCGCGCTGCTCACGGGGCGGCACGAATTCAAGAACGGTGTGACGCATACGATCCTGGAACGCGAACGGATGACACTCGACGCGATCGCGCTGCCGCAAGTGTTGAAGACTGCGGGATACACCACGGGAATGTTTGGAAAATGGCACCTCGGCGATGAGGACGAGTATCAGCCGGAGCGGCGTGGGTTCGACGAGGTTTTCATCCACGGCGGCGGCGGCATCGGCCAGCACTACCCCGGCTCGTGCGGTGATGCGCCGGGAAACACGTATTTTTCCCCGCTGATCAAACACAACGGCAAGTTCGAGAAGACCGATGGCTACTGCACCGATGTTTTTTTTGCACAGGCGACAAAATGGATCGAGGGAGTGAAAGGCGGGAAGCCGTTCTACGCGCACATAGCCACGAACGCGCCGCACGGCCCGTTGCAGGTGCGCGCGGAGGACGAGGCGCGTTATCAGGGTAAGGGGCCGACGAAGTTTTTCGGAATGGTGGCGAACATTGATGACAACATCGGCAGGCTGCTCGCGAAGCTCACCGAGTGGGGCATCGAAAAGGACACGCTCATTGTTTTTATGAACGACAACGGCGGCACGGATGGCACGGGAGTTTTCAACGCGGGTATGCGCGGACAGAAGGGCACGGCTTTTCTCGGTGGCACGCGCGCATCGTCGTTCTGGCGCTGGCCGGGGACGTTGAAACCGGCGGCCGTGACGACGCTCGCTGCGCACATTGATTTTCTCCCGACGCTGGCGGAACTCGCAGGCGCGAAACTCGACGAGAAAGTGGCGAAACAAATCGAAGGCCGCAGCCTCGTGCCGCTGCTGGAAAATCCCGCTACTGCGTGGCCGACGCGCACGCTTTTTACACATCTCGGTCGCTGGGACAAAGGCAAGCCGCCGGAGTCCGGCAAGTATGCGCAATGCAGCGTTCGCACGCCGGACTATCACCTCGTATGCACAACGAAGGGCGACCAGCCTGCGTGGATGCTTTTCGACGTGCGCGCCGACTACGGCGAGAAGCAGGACATCGCCGCGCAACACGCGGAGATCGTAGCGGAGATGAGCGCGGCGTTTGAAAAATGGTGGGCGTCCGTGGTGCCCATGATGGTCAATGAAAACGTGCCGCTCGCACCGGCGAATCCGTTTTGGATGCTTCACAAAAAACAATTCGGCAGCGGGCCGGTGAAGTAGCGATTAAGAGCGTTCGCCCTTTTCATCCGCAGCACCGGCTTCTGCGAGCAGGCGCAGCGCGATGCGCGCGAGGATGCCTGTCACGATGAGCATCGAGACCAAGCCGCCGATCCACAGTGCCCAATCCGTCGGAGTGAGCGTGCCTTCACCGCGCCACACGCGCAGCCCGCTTTGCGCGAAGCGTCCGAGATACGCGTAGAGAAACATCCCCGGAGCCTGCCCGAGTGCGATCCACACGATGCAAGTGCGCACCGGCACACGCGTGAGGCCGTAGAGGTAATTCAGGATGCTCGTCGGAAAAAGCGGATGCACCTGGCTGAGAAAAATGATCCAGCGACCTTCGCGCGCGACCGCCGCATCAAGCGCTGCCCACTTTCCACCCGTGTGTAAGCGACGCTCGACCCAACCACGACCGAAGCGCCGCGCGAGCAAAACCGCCACCGCCGCGCCGAGCGTGGCACCGAGCATGTTGAGTGAAAATCCCCACCACAGCCCGAAGAACAATCCCGCGCCGATGGCGAGCACGCCGCCGGGCAGGAGCAGCACGTTGCACGTGGCGAAGAGCAGCGGGTAAAGCACCGCGCCTCATACTTCGAGTTCGGTGATTTTCCGCTGCGCGCTCGTGACGTATTCCGCGACCGGCAGCCAGCGCACCGCGAGCACGATGAGCAGCGCGAGCACCGGCACGCTGAGCGAATGCAGCAGGATGGCGCGGTTGGCTTTGTTCATACGGTGAAAGGCGGGTGTTTGTCGCGGGAGAGCGCGCACTTTACCAAGTGAAAAACGCGCCGCGCCTTTCGTCCGCTTTTCGATTGCCAGCGACAATTTGCCCACTCAGCGTCCGCCCCGCATGAAATTCATCGCCAAATTCCGCACCATGCTGGCTGCGTTCGTCGCGCTCAGCGTCACCCTCCTGTTCACCGGTTGCTTCCAGATGGAGCAGGTCATCAACATCAAGCCCGACGGCTCCGGCACCATCGTCATGACGGCGGTCCTCACCAAGGAGGCGCTCAAGCAAATCGAAGAGATGTCCAAGGCGGGCGGCGAAAAAGGAAAGACTCCGATTGACGAAATGACCGATCCCACCAAGGCAGCGGAGCAGGCCAAGAAGCTCGGCGAAGGCGTGAAATTTGTAAAAGCCGAGAAGATCAAAAACGATGTCGGTGAAGGCGCGAAGCTGACTTTCAGCTTCACCGACGTGACGAAACTTCACGTGGATATGGACATGAATGGCGGCGGCCCCGGCGGCGACGAAAACAAGGAAAAGGAGCCTGTCACCTTTGGATTCAACAAAGGAACGCTCACCATCAAATCCACGCACAAGAAACCTGCGGCGGCCAAACCCAACGACAAGGAAGACAAAGACGACCCAGCCGCTCTCGCCATGATGCAACAGATGATGAAAGGGATGAAAATCAGCGTTTTCGTGAACATCGAAGGCACCATCACCGAGACCGACGCAGCGCACCGCGATGGATCGCGTATCACTCTGGCCGTCGTGCCTTTTGACGAAGTGCTCAAAGATCCGAAAAAGATGAAGGCGATGGACAAAGCCGACGGTTGGAACGATGCGCTGAAAGTTTTGAAAGAAATCCCCGGCGTGGTCGTCGAACCGAAGGAAACCGTGACTGTGAAGATCAAGTAGTTCTTTTCCGCAGTTTGAAACGAGCCCCACTCGCAACTTGTCAGCACGATGCGGGTGGACGACAGTGCCGACATGCTAACGCTGACAGACAATGCGGTGAAACATTTGCGCGCTCTCATCGAAGAAAAAGGGGAGCCCGGAAAGGCGCTGCGTATTTTCATCGAAAAAGGCGGTTGCGCGGGCATGAGCTACGGCATGTCGCTCGACGATCCGCAGGCGGTAGATTTCACAGCGGAGCGCGATGGTGTGAAGGTCGTCGTGGACCCGAACAGTCTGGAATATCTCACCGGTTCGACTGTGGATTATTGCGATGATTTGGCGGGGACGGGCTTTCGCATTCAGAATCCAAAGGCGACGAGATCGTGCGGATGCGGCACGTCATTTGAACCCACGCCGGAGTCGTAGAGAAACTGCGCGCTAAAAGTTTCGGCGCGCATCGCACGTATCAACTGGCAACCGCGACCAATGGACCTTTTCCACTACGAAGATAAACCGGTGAAGAACCGGGGCAGTGTGTTCTTTTGGTGGGCAGTCGTGCTGCTGCTGCTCACGGGCGCGTGCCTTGCGAGCTGGATCGGGAGTTTTTACGTGGTGAGTCATCCTGAGCAGCCGCGCTGCTATCGCATTCTGAAAAAGCTGAAGCGGCTGGATGCACCCAAAGGTTTTCCAACGACGCAGGCACCGCGTGGCGATTTTCTCTCGGCGACCAAACTGCTGGATCGCTACGGCAAGCTCGGTCCGGCGGAACTGGCGCGCGATAATGCGGAATTGCTACGCGCTTATTTGATGAACTACCGCGAGTCGAAGCGGCGAGTGACTTATGTCGTTGGCAAATACGATGTGGTGCAGACGTTTCCACTGGGAGCGACGGATCTTTTTCCGAGCGGCGTGGCGGTAGTGTCGCAGTCACTGGATTTGCCTCAGGTGTTGCTGGAAAGTGTGTTCACCGCGCCATCTGCGATGGTGTCAGCGATTCGCTCGGCGTTGCCGACAGGCGGCGATATTCCGCTGCAACGCTCGCATGATTTGTTTGCTCTGATCCATGTTGCGCGGCTTGAGGATGGTCGGATGCAATTCACCACGGTGCCGATTGACTACGGGGCGTGGCAGGTGAAGCGCGGAAGCGGCGGCTTTCATCTCACATCGCCGGAGGATTTGGAAAAAGCGGATCCGAAGAACACGCTGAACATCGCAGCCGGTTTGCCCATCGTGCGCGGTGAACGATTACAGCAAGGAATCGCGGCTTACGTGGCGTTCCGCCGCAAGACACTCGCAAATGCCAAGGACGACGAGGTCGCGCTCGCCGGGCCAGAACTGGTGCGTTTTGATCCGACCCGTAGCGAAACAGACGATGCAGTAACGCCACGTGTGGTCCGCCAACCGGCGCAAAATCCGGCCACCATCACTCCACCAACTCCCGCGCCGTTGCGAGTCGCGCCGACTCCGGCACCTGCCGTGCCGTTGCCGCCGAGACCTGTTGTGCGCGGAACGCCGAAACCGGTGACACCACCAACACCTCCCGCTTTGATCAGCGCACCAGCACCCGCCGTGGCCGCCGAGCCGATACCGACGCCCGTTCCCGCTTCGCCGTTGAAACCATTCCGCCGTGTCGTGAGCACGAGCGAGGCGAGCCGGATGGTGGAAAATTTTAGCGCCAGCGAAAGCGTGTTGCTCAGCGGTGATTTCGTAGTGACCGGCGTGCTCGGCCAGCGTGTCGCGTTGCGAACCACGGAATCTCTCCGCGATGCGAGTGCCGACCCAACCCAGCCCGGCACTAGCGCCGCGCTCATTGTCGTGGATTTCCCGGCAGGCACCACGCCTCCCGCGAAGGATGCAACTTTTACCCGCGACGCCTCGCGTCCGTTTGCCGTGCGCGATGTGATCCGTGGGCGCAACGGACAAATCACCATCGTTGCCGCCGAGTCAAAATAGCCGACCCACTACGGGCTGTCGGCCTCGGGTTCCTCGTCTTCCACTTCCTCTTCGATGGTCTCTTTCATACTGCGGGAGAGAAACGGGCGCAGGAAACCGTAGAGCAGGTAGGCGAGGAAAATCGCCGCCAGCATCCACTGGTAAAACATCACCGTGAGCGCGACGACGAAGACGATGATGAGAAATTTCGGCAGACTGCGCGTGGTGCGCCAGTTGATGTTTTTGAAGCTCGGGTATTTGAACGAGCTGAACATCATCCACGACAGGAATACGAAGAGTGGAGGCAGCACCCATTTCATCATCCAGTGCTCGATGCGGTCATTCGTGAGCCACGTGACAAAAAGTGTCGTGCTTGCAATGAGGCCGGCGGCGGCGGGGATGGGCATTCCTTTGAAATCCTTGCCGGCGCCGGGCACGCCGGACGCGGCGATGCAGTTGAAACGTGCGAGCCGCAGCGCGCCGCAGATGAGGTAAAGACTGGCGACGAGCCAGCCGAGTTTTTCGTATTCGCGCAGCAGCACGCGTGAGACGAGAAGCGCTGGAGCGACACCAAAGCTGACAATGTCTGCTAGTGAGTCGAACTCGCGGCCAAACGCGGAATCCGTTCCGCCGAGGCGGGCAAGGCGACCATCGAGCGCGTCGAAAATGCACGCTGCGAGGATGCACCAGATCGCAGTTTTGAAATATGGCTCGCCAGCATCGAGCGCCGCAGTGCCGGCAAGTCCTGCGGTATTCACCACCAATGCGCCCTGAACAATTTTCAGCGCAGCGAGGAATCCGCAGAAGAGATTTCCCGCAGTCATCAAATTGGGGAGGAGATAGATTTTCGGCGAGCCGTCGTCGTATTTGCTCATTGTGTGTGCTGCTTAAAGGAGAATCTGCGACGGGATGGAGATGTAACCATTCGCCAGCCGTGCAAACACCGTGGAACCGCCCTCGACCCGGTCGCCGATTTTCACGAGCAGCGTGGTATCAAGCGGGAAAAAAATATCCGTGCGCGAACCGAAGCGGATCATACCGAAGCGATGCCCCTTTTCCACCGCCTCCCCCGCCCTGCTCCACGGTACGATGCGGCGAGCGATGGCCCCGGTGATTTGCCGCACGACGAGCGTGGCCAGTTCGCCCTGGAACGCCCACGTCAGCGCCTCGTTCTTTTGGTGGCAGTAGGGGTGGCGCGCATCGAGATACGTGCCGGGATGGTGCTGCTGGTAAGTGATCCGCCCCGCGATGGGGGCGCGGTTCACGTGGACATCGAATACATTCAGAAAAATGCTCACGCGGATGCACTCGCGGTGGAGCACCTCTTTCTCTTCTACGATCTCAATGGCATCCACCACGCCGTCGGCAGCGGCCACTACGATTTGATCCCCAGCCGGAATCGGACGATCCGGATCGCGGAAAAAATTCGCACAGAAAATAAACACGAGCGCCGCAGGCACCGCGAGCCACAGCCAGCCGCACCAGTCCCCGGACAGCCAGCCAAAGAACATCGCAGCAAGAAACGAGGGCACGAGAAAATGCCGGCCTTCGAAGAGAGTCTGAAATCGCATGGACGCGCATCCTTTCCACCCAGCGCGGGGCGTCAAGCTTGTGGCTGGTGATTGGTGCGACGAGCCCAGTGTGGATTTCAAAAATAATAGCGGACCCATGTATGCACTTTTCGATTTGCCAAGGTAGCACCTAAACGCTCCCCTCCGCCCGCAATGCCAGCACAGCCTACTAATTTCACTGCGGCTCAATGCTCTCAATTGCGCAACCAGCACGCCGTCTGAAATGCAGTTTTATGAAAAGCCCAATGGACTTTTTTAAGCGATTCATACCTCTACCAATCAAACGGATTGGCATGGATTGGATGAATCGGAAAAACTTTCAACGCAAACTTCAGAAGGCCACGCCTGTTCACGTGTATCAGATGGGAAAAGTTGGTTCCACGTCCATTTATCGTTCCCTTTCTCAGCAGTATCCAGGTGCGGTATTGCACACACATGGCTTCTCTCCAAATCACGAAAATCCAAACACGGGCATTCTCCGTGATTGGGCTCTTGTCAAAAAAAGACCGTTGAAGGTTATCTCACTGACAAGAGAGCCGATTGGCAGAAACGTATCCGCCTTCTTTGAAAATTTCGAGAGGGACACCGGGACTCCCTACTCGGCATCGCGTTACACCATCGAGGAACTCAAGGCTATCTTCCTATCAAACTATAGACACGACATCCCGCTGACATGGTTTGACAGACACATTTTGGAAAATTTCGGGATAGACGTCTATGCCTCGCCCTTCCCGGAAAACGGCATCGCCACCTATTCGCGTGAAAACATCGAACTTCTCGTGATGCGTCTGGATATCCCCGACAACGAGAAGGTCGCTGCTATCAAAAAATTTCTCGGGTTGGAGGAATTCCATCTCCACAACAAAAACATCGGCGGGGAAAAAGACTACTCGGCGACCTACAGGGAATTTTCGAGCAAAGTGAAATTTGCCCCCGACTACATCGAGCAAATGTGCCGCTCGAAGTATTTTAATCATTTCTACAGCAAGGAGGCGATTGAGGCCGCGAGCATGAAGTGGAGCGATGAGCGATGAGTGTAAATCAGCCGTGACTTTTTCGTGCTTTCCCCGACTTCTACAGGCACAAGCACAGTTTGCTTCTCATTCTGAATGACCGAAACACACTGGACTAAAACTATCCTGCCACGCCGGGGCCTGCTCGACATCCCGTGGCGCGAACTCTGGCAATACCGCGACCTTGTGTGGCTGATGGCGAAGCGCAACCTCACCGCGCAATACAAACAGACCGTGCTCGGCCCCTCGTGGTTCGTCATCCAGCCATTGCTCACGACAGCAGTCTTCAGCTTCCTTTTTGGCCGTATCGCTGGCATGGGCACCGACAACATCCCTCACTTCCTTTTCTACATGAGCGGGCTTGTCATGTTTGGCTTCTTCAGCGCGGGCGTGACGAAAACCTCCATCACCTTTACGAGCAATGCGCATCTTTTTGGAAAGGTCTATTTTCCCCGCCTCGCCGCGCCGTTTTCCCAGATGCTCACCAATCTCGCCGGCTTCGGTGTGCAGTTCGCGGTCTTCCTCATCGGCCTCGCGTTTTACTGGGCAAAAATGCACTGGTTCCCCGACCCGCAACACCCCATCCGCCTCAGTCTTGACTGGCGCATCGTCCTCTTCCCGATCCTCCTCGCGCAGACGGCGATGCTCGGCCTCGGCGTCGGCTTCATCGTCGCCGGACTCACCACCCGCTACCGCGATTTGCAAATGGCCGTCGGCTTCGGCGTGCAACTCTGGATGTATGCGAGCAGCGTCGTCTTTCCCCTCTCCAAAATCAAAGACCCCGCCTTTGTCACACTGCTGAAAATCAACCCAATGGTGCCCATCATCGAATCCTTCCGCCTCTCTTTCCTCGGCGAAGGCATGGCCACACAAACCGACCTCGCCATCAGCGCTGCGACTTGCGTGGCGGTGTTCTTCGTCGGGCTGATGATGTTCTGCAAAACCGAGCAGACGGTGATGGATACGGTGTAGCCTTTAAGAACGCTTTTTGAAATGGCTCTAGCAATCAAAGTCGAATCCCTCAGCAAGCTCTACCGCCTCGGCGAGCTGGGGCGGCGCTCGTTTTTGCATGACTGGAAAAACAAGCTGCTGCGCATCGCCGATCCGGACGATGCGCCGGGGAATTTCTGGGCGTTGCGCGACCTCAGCTTCGACATCGAGCAAGGTCAGGTCGTCGCAGTCATCGGGCACAACGGCGCTGGTAAATCCACGTTGCT
>CAMBOD010000012.1 GCA_945868985.1 Prosthecobacter debontii
AAGCCCGAGAAAAAGGAGGCCAAGGCTGTCGTTGCTCCCGTCGTTCCGCCACCTCCAGCGCCTGTCGTGCCGCCCTTTCCGGTGGACCCAGCGCCTGAGGTCCCCGCAAATCCTGCGGCAGCTCTGCCGCCTGCTGCACCAGCCACTGAGCCTGCGCCGGTTTTGCCTGTGCCTGTGGCCGTGACGCCGGAAAAACCTGCTGGCGAAAATCCAGGTGTGCCCGCTTTACCACCTGTAGCTCCCGAGACCCCTGCCGCTCCTGTGCCCGTGGCTCCGGAACCCGCTCCCGCACCAGCGGCTCCCGCTGCGCCAAAGACGGTGCTCACCATCACCAAGTCGGTGACGGTGCAGCTTCAATTTGGACGCGTAACTTTAAATCCTGGAACGCGTGTGCGCTTCATCGCGACTGAAGGGCCGAACGTGCGCGTGAATTTCAACAACAACGTGATCCTCGTGCCTTCTGCCGCGACCGATGTGGATGCCCCGGCTCCCGCTGTGCCTGCGACCGCACCTGCCGCCGCACCGGCCACTCCACCAGCGGCGGTGCCGTCCACCGCGCCGAGCGCCATTCCCACGCTGCCTCCGGTTTCACCCGCTCCCAAGCCGTCTTCGGATTTGTAGCCCACGCTTTCGCCTGAGCGGCGAAAATGGAACTTCGCCTTGCAAGGCGCACGTTGCGCGGACATAAGACGCGCCCTTTTTACACTATGGAACTCTGCATTATTGGCTCCGGCTACGTCGGGCTCGTCACAGGCGCTTGCTTCGCGGAAGTGGGCCACCACGTCATCTGCGTTGATAACGACCAACGCAAAGTGGACATGCTCCGTGCCGGCAAAATTCCGATTTACGAGCCCGGCCTCGAGGAGTTGGTGCATCGCAATGTCTCCGCCAAGCGTCTGCGCTTCACCACCAGCACGCAGGAAGGCGTGGATGGTTCGCAGGTTATTTTCATCGCTGTGCCCACGCCGCCGCAGCCGGATGGCTCGGTGGACATGACTTACATCGAAAAAGTCGCACGCGAAATCGCCGCCGCACTCAAGCCCGGCGCCTACCGCGTCGTGGTGGATAAAAGCACGGTGCCCGTCAAAACCGGCGAGCGCGTGCAAGCGACCATCCAACGCTACAACAAGGAGGCGGAGTTTGACGTCGTCTCGAACCCAGAGTTCCTGCGCGAAGGCTGCGCGGTGGCGGATTTGATGAAGCCGGATCGTATCGTCTTCGGCGCGAACAGCGACCGTGCGGCGGATTTGATGAAGCGCGTATATGAGCCGTTCAAAGCGCCGATTTTTGTCACCGACATCGCCTCCGCGGAACTGATCAAGCACGCGGCCAACTCATTCCTTTCGCTCAAAATCAGCTACATCAACGCCCTCTCCGCAATCTGCGAAGCGAGCGGCGCTGACGTGGAACTGGTTGCCGACGGCATCGGCATGGACAAGCGCATTGGCCGTCACTTTCTCAACGCCGGCCTCGGCTACGGCGGCTCGTGTTTCCCGAAGGACGTGAAGGCATTCATCGCCATCGCCGAGGAGTTGGGCGTGCCGTTCCATTTGATGAAAGAAGTCGAGCGCATCAATGCCGCGCAGCTCGAACGCTTCCTGCGCAAGATGCGCGACGGCCTGTGGGTTCTCAAAGACAAGCATATCGCCGTGTGGGGACTCGCCTTCAAGCCCGACACCGACGACGTGCGCAACTCCGTGGCGATTGAATTGATCAACCGCCTCGTCGAAGAAGGCGCGCACGTCACCGCCTACGATCCGAAGGGCATGGAAAAAGCGCGCGAGTGGAAATTGATCCCCGACAGCGTGAAGCTCGCCGACTCACCGCTTGAAGCCCTCAACGGTGCCGAGGCGCTCGTGCTCGCGACCGAGTGGAAGGAATTCGCCAACGTGGATCTTGATGAGGTGAAAAAGAAGATGCACACCCCGCTCGTTTTCGACGGAAGAAATTTCTTCAACCCGAAAACCATGAAGGAACTCGGCTTCACCTACTATAGCGTCGGCCGTCCTATTACGAAATAGGTTCCGCACTCGAACCGTCGCGGGCCAACCGCGAAACCACGAACGCTGGCACTAGCGCCCACACCGCAAACGCAACGGGGAACCAAATCAGCATGTGCACCATGCTGAAAACACCCTCCTGCTTGCTAAACCATCCGTCCATCGCGCCCACCGCCCAAGCAGTCAGGCCGATTGCAGCCGCTGCGAACAGGCTGGTGCAAAAACCAAAGCCAAACACAACAGCCTTCTTCAATTCGCCTCGCGTCACACGCGCCTTCAGCCGGTCGAGAGTGATTGCTTTCAGGTGAAAATAACCTTTCAGCGGCAGCAGCCACAGCAGCGTCGGCCAGATAATCACCGCGAACACCACAAATGCCACCGAGTGATCCGATGCCGTATTGAAACGGAAAAGCAGACTCGAACAAACGAGCCATGTAGCGGCGAAATGACCTGTGCAATACCAGCGCATGTGAGCAGGCTGGAGGCCAATGCACGCATGAATTCCGAGCCTAGATGCCTATAAACGCCGCCGCCGCGCCAATAGCCCCACTCCGGCGAGCACCAGCACCAAAGAGGACGGCTCCGGGATGATGGAGGTAATTTGGCTGCTGTAGGTCTTCAGGTTGGCCGAGTATGTCTCGCCGCCGTAAACTGACGTGCCGCCTGGCTGCCCGTTGTAAGCTGCTGTAGCAAGCATGATTCCGCCGAGCACCCAGTCTTCACCTTCCTTCCAAAATACCCCACCGCCAGAGTCGCCGCCGCCCGCCTGCGCCTCATTGGTCGTATTGTTGAAAATTGTTTTGAAAGAGGTGACGTCCCCAAGCCCGTAGTTGATCACCTCCGTCGTGCCACCGCTGGTAAATGCCGTGATGTTGTTCGTCCCCCAGCGCAACGACTGCTGCCCCGGCGTCCATTTATAGCCCTGCGCATTGCCTGCGCCCCCGGTTTCCGTCCATGTCCATGTCGCTGGCACCGTGTTCACATTCCAGTGAGTCTCGGAAGCATTTCGATCCGGCCCATTTCCCATCATGGAAAGTGAAAGCCCGTTCGTTGGATTAGCACTCGCGAGGATCGGTGCAGTGAGCCCCGCGGGTGTGGTGGTGAGTTGGAAAAGCGCCAAGTCCGTGAGCGTCGTGTCCGCATTTTGCAAACGCAGCGCCGTCCCCGCGTTCACGCTGTATGCACCTCCATTGAGAAATACCGTTCCAAACTGAAAGCCCGTGCTGCTTGCATTGCGCACGCCGTGATAGGCCGACAGCATCCAACCATTTCCGAGATACACGCCACTGATAAAAATCCCGTCCACCGTGTCATAGACCCGCCCTACATTCGCCCAGCCGAAATCATCCACCGGCGCGGTCGTATTTTGAGTGCCATCGCCCCCGGCGAGAACCACCGCCTGTGCATGCTGTGTGAGAAAAAGCGAGGCGGCGGCGAGCAGAGAGAAAGTTCGAGGAAACATAGCGCGCAAATATTTTCACAAAATAATCAGCCGTCAACTGGAGCCTTCGCCAACGCATTTGTTCTCCGCCCGCGCTTGCACTTTGTGGAAGGTGTGGCTACTTGCGCGTTTTTCACGACGTATTTCACAAGCCGATGCATAAGAGCGATATTCCGCGCAAGACCATCTACCGCCTCTCGCTCTACAATCGTGTGCTCCAGCGGCTTCGCGATTCGGGGCAGGGAACAGTCAGTTCACAAGCGCTCGCCACTGCCGCCGGGGTGAAGCCGACGCAGCTTCGCAAAGACCTCACTTACTTCGGCCAGTGGGGAACGCGCGGGCTTGGTTACAATGTTGATGGCCTCAGCAAAGCGATCACCGGCGTGCTCGGCATGGCGAAATTGCAGCCGGTCATTCTCGTCGGCGCGGGTCAACTCGGCACGGCGCTCCTGCGCTATGGCGGATTTGCAAAAGAGGGTTTTGAGGTCGTTGCGGCGTTCGATGCCGACGTTGACCGCAAGCGCCCGCGCGACATCAAAGTGCCCATTCTCCCCGACACGCAGATGACCGCTTTCATCCGCGAACGCAGCGTGAAACTCGCCATCCTCACCGTGCCTGGCAACGTCGCGCAGCAAGTGGCCAATGAACTCATCGCCGGCGGCGTTCAGGCGATCCTCAATTTCGCCCCCGCCGTGCTCCACGTGCCCGAGGGTATCGTCGTGAACAGCGTGGACCTCGCCATCGAACTCGAGAACCTCAGTTATTTTGTAAAGTGAGCGCGCGCCTCGCTGAAGTCGCCGCGCCGGACTTCGATCTCGCGATCACGCTTTCGTGCGGACAGCTCTTTCACTGGCAGCGGCAGGGCGCGGGCTGGGTCGGCGCCGTCGGCGACAAAGCCTGCTACGCGGAGCAACGCGGCGATGCGCTATTTGTCACACGAGGCATGGAGGAAATTGCGCGCCGCTACTTCGCGCTCGATCATCCGCTCGCGGAAATTTACGAGAGCTTTCCGCGCGACCCGGCGATGGATGCCGCGCTCGCCGCATGTCGCGGAATGCGCATCGTGCGCCAGCCGCACTGGGAGTGCATCGCATCATTCATCACCAGCGCACAAAAGGCCGTGCCGCACATCACGCAAATCTCCCACACACTGCGCACACGGTTCGGCAAACGCATCGGCGACGGCCCGCTTTTCGCCTACCCGACGCCCGCCGCTCTAGCTGCGCTGGAAGAGGACGATCTGCGCGCCTGCGCTCTCGGCTATCGCGCAAAAAATCTCCTCCGCGCCGCGAGGCAGATCGCCAGCGGTGAAGTCAGCCTCACCGCCATCACGAAGCTCGACGACGAATCCGCGCACCGCGAACTGATGCGCCTCGGCGGCGTCGGCCCGAAGGTCGCGAATTGCGCGCTGCTCTTCGCATTCGAGCGGCTTGCCGCGTTCCCGATTGATGTATGGATCGAGCGCGTGCTGCGTCAGATTTACTTCGCCAAAAAACGCCGTGTCACCGCCGCGCGTCTTCGCGATTTTGCCGCGAAATATTTCGGCGCATACGGCGGCTACGCGCAACAGTATCTTTTCCACCACGCACGCACCAGCCGTCCTCAAAAATCCTAATCACACCCATGCTCCTCGACGCCGCACTCAATCCCGCCGACATCGCCCTTCTTCCACAGCGCGATCTTTCCGGCACGACCTGCGTGGTCTTCGACATCCTCCGCGCCACCTCCTCGATGATCACCGCGCTTGCGCACGGCGCGTCGGAAATCTGGCCCGTCACCACCATCGAAGAAGCCCGTTCGCTCAAGGCGCGGCTGCCCGACGCCATCCTCGCCGGCGAACGACACGGCGACCGCATCGAGGGATTTGAACTTGGAAACAACCCGCTCGAATACACCGCGCTCGCAGGCCGCCGCATCATCACTACGACTACCAACGGAACCGTCGCCCTCCGCTCCTGCGAACGTGCGTCGCGCGTGCTCGTCGGTGCGCTCTTAAATCTCGCCGCGCTCCGCGACGCCATCGCCGCCGAGTCGCGCGTGCTGCTCGTCTGCGCGGGAACATTTGAGACATTTGCGCTCGAAGACGCCATCGCCGCCGGACTGCTCGCATCACTTTTCCCCGATGCCGAACTCACCGACGCCGCCCGTGCCTGCGTCGCCACTGCGCGCTCCTTCGCCACGCCGCTCGATGGACTGCTCGCCGCCCGCAACGGCCACGCACTTTGCGCAAAGGGCTGGCGCGACCAGATCGAATGGTGCGCTCAAGTCTCGCGTTTTGCCGCAGTCGGTGCCATGAGTGACGGCCTCATTCGCCCGCTGTGAACTTTTCGACGACCAATCCGTCCCCGATTCGCAGGTGGCTGGATGCGTTCGTCGCCATGCCCGACCGCATCCGCCTCCCGCTCGCCATCGTGCTCGCGCTGCTCGTGCACGGGCTCGTGATGGTGACCGTGTGGGTGTGGCCGTATATCGCCGGGTTGCTGCAAAAAATCCTCCCGGAAAGCATGACGACCGCTGTCGTCGCTCCTCCACCACCACCGCAGGCGAACAGAAAACTCGAAGTGATCCTGATGACGCCCACTCCGCCGCCAGCGGAGGAAAAAAAGGAACTCACCGTGCAGGAACAAAATCTCCTCGAAGAAAAATTCCGCCAGCTCCCCGAGGAAATTCAGCAGGAATACATTGATGTGGAGGGCCTCGCCAAAAAGAAGAACCTCAGCAAACAAGCGCTGCTCGAAAGCTGGCAGGACAGCGTCGCCGGAACAAAAAAACCCGGCAAAGGCGACAGCGCGTTGCCCGCTCAGGATGGGCGTGCAGACCTGCCGTTCACCAATTTCAAAAACCAGCAGGCCAACGCCGGTAAACCGAATATTCCCGCTGAAAACGAAGTCGCCAGCCGCCCGCGCCCGATGCCAAACGTGCGCCCGCCCGGTGCCGAGCCAGCGCCGATCTACAAGCCGCGTCCCATTCCGAAAAACAGTCTCAGCGCCGCGCAGAATTCGCCCGATAACATCCCAAAAACAGCCGAGCGCACACCCGCCGAACAGGCCACGCCCACACCAATACCACGCCCAGGGCCGATGCAGATGGTGAAAGCCACACCACCGCTCGCGTTGAAAAAAGTCATCGAGGCCAGCGAAGACCAAATCGCGCTTTACCTACGACAACCCGAGCAGGCAGTCGCACCCGTCGAGCATCCCACGCAGGAGACGCCGCCAAAACCCACTCCCACTCCCACGCCGAAACCAACGCCGCAGCCGACACTCAAACCCACACCGCAACCCACACCGCAACCCACACCGCAACCCACGCCCGCGCCCAAAAAGCCGGAGGAACCAAAACCGACTCCGCCCGTTTCCGAAATCGTCGCGATTAAAAACACGCGCCCGCAGCCCGTGAAAGATCCCGGCTACACGCAGCACATGGAGCAGCGCAAAATCGAAGGCGGCAATGCACCACTCGGTGAAAGTGGTGTGGACGCTGTCGCCACCGTTCGCGGTCGCTACGTGAAGGGCGTCAATCAAGCCATCGGCTCGCGCTGGACCCACTACGTGCACGACGCGAAAAACGGCAGCCTCATCGCCCCCGGCTCCGTCACGCTGCGCTTCACGCTGAGCGCAAAAGGCAGAGTCATAAAAGTGCAGACGCTCGACAATTCATCCAACGCCGCGCACGCATCACTGTGCGAGCGTTCGTTCTACGACGCACAGGGCGACATCCAGCCACCGCCGCCCGAGTTGCTAAAGAATGGCGTCTTCGAGGATACTTTCACATTCACTCTCTACTAAAATGATCATCCGCACCCTGCTCATCCTTGCCGCTTTCGCCGCACCAGCCTTCGCCCAAATGGGTGGCCGCTACCAGCAACCGCGAACCACCGCCGTTCCGCCGAAGCCCGTCGTCATCGCCACGCCTGCACCCGCGACACCCAAGCCAAAACCAAAACCACGCCGTCGCCCCACACCGCCTGTTGATGCGACAGCAGTGACTCCCGAAGCCGCCACGCCAGCACCAGCAGTAGTGACTGAACCGGCTCCCGCACCCGCACCAGCTCCCGCGCCAGTTCCTGAAAAGCCCGCCATTAAAAAGCCCGCCGCACCGCCCGTGGTGAAACAACCGCCAGCGCCTGTCCGTTCCGCCTCCGCCACCGCCTACACTGCGAAAGTGAAAGCCGCCTTCGCGAAGCGCTGGGCCGATGCAGTCCAGCCGCACATGAGCGAGTTTCAGCCGGGAAATGTCAGCGTCGTCTTCAAGCTCGATGCCGAGGGGAAAGTCACCGCATTTTCCGTAACCGAAAACAGCTCCAACGAAGCATTCGCAAAATTCTGCGAGCAGTTCGTTCGCGAAACGCCCTTCGATCCGCCGCCCGCAAAGTCGCTCGCCGACGGACAGTTTGAAGTGCCATTCACCTTCTGGATTTACTAATCACGCCCATGCTACTCGCCGCATCGTTCCAAGACATCTACCAGTTTTTTTACAAGGGCGGCATCTTCATGGTCCCGCTTCTGGCGTGCTCCATCATCGCCGTCGCAGTCATCATCCTTCGCGGCCTCGCGCTGCGCCGACACCTCGTCGTCCCCGATGAGTTGCAGAAGGAAATCGAGCGCCTCGCACCGAACGACACGCCCGACGCCGTCGTCCGCCTTTCCCGCCTCGTTCGCAACAACGATTCCACGCTCGCCCGCATCGCACAGGTCGGCCTCTCGAATCTCCACCAGACCAAGGACGAAAACTTGAACGCCGTCCAGACCGTCGCGCGCCATGAAATCGGCAAACTCGAACACGGCCTGCACATCCTCGAAATCATCATCGGCATCGCCCCGCTGCTCGGTCTGCTCGGTGCAGTCAGCGGCCTCGTGCAGGTCTTCGGTGCCTTCGGCGAAAGCGCTACGCAAAGCGATCCTCACCGCATCGCCATGGGCATTTCCGAGGCACTCAGCACCACCGTCGTCGGCATGGCCGTCGCCATCCCCACACTCATCGCCCACGGACTACTCGCCAAGCGCATCGAAGTCATCGCCGCCGATCTCGAACTGCTCATCTCCGGCCTGCTCACCAAATGCTACAACCAAAAGCAGCGCCGCCCCTCGACCTTTGCAGACTTCGCCACGGAGGGTGACGCATGAACTTTCTCCCCCGCCGCCGTCGCAGACCCGAGGTGATCATCGTCTCGTTGATTGATATTTTCGCCATCCTCCTCATTTTCGTCATCGTCACCACCACCTTCAAAAGCGAACTCCCTGCGGTGACGATCAAGCTCCCCGATTCCAAGACCGCCGTCGCTGCGGAAAAAGGAGACGAAGCGCTCCGGCTCTCCATTTCCGACAAGGAGGAAATCTTCCTCGGTGCAACAAAAGTCACCCTCCAAGAACTGCGCGGCAAACTCGAAGAACTCCAAAAACTCCCCCGCCCGCCCAAGCTCGCCCTGGCCACCGACAAACGAGCCCCCTTCGGCACCGTCATCGCCGTCCTCGACGCCCTCAAGCAGGCCGGCGTGAAAGGCGACCTCACCGCCTTCACCGAGCAGAGCGAAAAGCCGTAGCGCCATTGACGCCGCGCATGAGCGCCACTACATCACCGCCGTGCTCAACGAAAAATACGTCCTTCCCAACTGTCAGGCATCCGTTCTCTGCGAAGACATCCGTCGCGAGATCACCGGCATGCAAACCCTCGTCGGCGTCATCAATGCCGTGCCCGCCCCGCAAGTGCCCGTCGGCTTCCTCAAACTCTGCATGTGGACCCGCTGGTGCAACGGCATCGGCCAGTTCAAACAGACCGCCCGCATCCTCGCGCCCGACGAAAAAATCATCGGCGAAAGCACCCTCGAATTTCAGCTCAAGGACATGGAAATCATGGCCACCAACGTGAACCTTTTCAGCGGTGTGCAGTTCAAGGAATACGGCAACTACCACGTCGAAATCTACCTCGATGACCAGCTCATCATCCGCTACCCGCTGCCCGTGATTAAATTCACTCTCCCCGGACAGCCTGCGCAACCGCCGCCACAGGTCGCATAGCCTCACAAAAAATCCGTCCTTAGAAAAAAGCCTGCGTCGGGTATTCACAACGATCCAAAACCAAAACTCATGAAACACATCCTCGCCATCCTCACCGCATTCGCAATCAGCGCCACATTTGCAGGCGCCGTAGAAGCCAAGGAGGAAAAAGAGAAAAAAGAAAAGAAACCAAAAAAATACACCGAGGAGACTTTCAAAAAGAAGGACGCCAACAACGACGGCAGTGTCACCAAGGAAGAATTTGTGAAAGACGCCAAGGACGCCGCCAAGGCCGAGATCGTCTTCAAACGCAAGGACGCCAACAGCGACGGCAAACTCACCAAGGAAGAATTCCTCAACCCCAACAAAAAGAAGGCAGCCTAAGACCGATAGAAACTCTCAGCGCCGCAACCAGGCAGCAGAGCACCTTCCCAAAAAACCCAAAAATGAAACGCATCCTCAACACCATCACCGCACTCGCAATCAGCGCAGCCTTCGCCACCGCAGCAGACGAAGCCAAGCCAGCCGACGCGGCCAAACCGGCGGAAGCCACAAAGCCAGCCGAGCCAGCCGCTGAAAAGCCCAAGCACGACCCCGAAGCCGCCTTCAAAAAGAAGGACGCCAACAACGACGGCGAAATCACCAAGGAAGAATTCCTCGCGAGTGCAAAGGACGCCACGAAGGCCGAGGCCGTCTTCAAAAAGAAAGACGCCAACAGCGACGGCAAACTCACCAAGGAAGAATTCACCGCCAAAGGCAAAAAGAAGTAAGCACAGGCTGTAATCCCATTTCCAGCGCCGCACTCACCTAGCGTGGGTGCGGCGCTTTGCTTTGCCCGTGAACTGTCACAACGCCCGCGTTTTCGTCAGGATTGCGATCGGCCTCAAACCCACTACAAAATCCGCCAGCCCCAGACCTCCTCCTTTTCAGCCAAACCAACAAACCAAAACACAACACCATGGGATTATTCGACAGCCTCCTCGGCTCCCTCACCGGCAGCCTCAACAACAACCAGCAAAGCAACCTCATGAGTTCCGTCGCAGGCCTCCTCGGCCAGAGCGGCGGCATCCAGGGCCTGCTCACCAAATTCAGCGGCCACGGCCTCGGCGACCTCGTCAAAGGCTGGATCAGCACCGGCCCGAACCCGCCCGCCACCGCAGCACAAGTCGAGCAAGTCCTCGGCGCGGATCAACTCCAGCAAATGGCCGCGCAGACCGGCGTCGCCCCCGATCAAATCGCCGGCCACGTCGCCCAACTCCTCCCGCAGCTCGTGGACAAACTCACCCCCGACGGACAGGCGCCCACCGGCGACGCCCTCCAAAAGGGACTCTCCGGCCTGCTCTCCGGCGGCCTCGGCAAATTGTTCGGCGCGTAAACCGCCCCGCCGGGCACTTCGCCTCCATCGGAAAAAATCCAATCCCAGCGCCGCACTCACCAACCGTGGGTGCGGCGCTTTGTTTTTCGCGGAGAATGTCACTCATAGTCCGTAGTCGCATTGCCGACAAAACGCTTCCCTCCCGCTCATGCCAAAGCGCGACTCACGCCTCCTCGCCTTGGGCCACAGTGTCCGCCGTCACCGCGAGGCACTTCAACTCTCGTAGTTTGAAGTCACCTATTTTCTTTCTGGAGCGAATGTGGGCAGTCTGCGAATGACACGCTGTGGCAAATCTCCCGCAAGGCATCTACGAAGCGCTGCTCGATGAAGAGTTAAACTCCATCTTGCAACGACATCCGGAGTTGCGCTCGGTGTTTGGAAAGCTCGACCCGGAGGAAGAGCCAGCCCGCTATGCTGCCTTTCTAGCAAGGCTCTTGGAAAAAGCTCTGCGGCTAGAGGATGACCCTGAGACGCGGTTGCGGCTCTGCAACGAAATTGTCGAACGCATCGCGGGCAATCAATCGACGCAATTTTTGCAAGGCAATCGCCTCGTCAAAGCGGACAAGCCTCTCCTACTTGAAATCACGCCACCGAACTACGCGCAAGGAGGCATGCCTCGTCCGGAGACAGCTTTGGTGGAGAGCAGTCTCTTCACTGGTTCGCCTGCCGACCCGCAACTTGTCCATGAACTGGGAAGGGAAATGAGGTCTGCGGACTCAGTGGATTTGCTCGTATCGTTTATCAAGTGGTCGGGGTTACGTCTGTTGATGCCGGCGTTTGAGGAAATGGCCGCGAGGGGTGGCAAAGTGCGCATCATCACGACATCCTATATGGGCGCGTCGGATGCAGAGGCAGTGGAATGGTTGGCGGGTTTGCCCAATGTCGAGATTCGCGTTTCCTACGACACGGAGCGGACACGTCTTCACGCCAAGGCTTATCATTTCCGTAGAGACAGCGGGTTTTCGACTGCCTACATCGGTTCAGCAAACATGTCGCAGGCGGCTATGACCAGCGGGTTGGAATGGAATCTTAAGGTGACGGCGCAGGACATGCCCCACATCTTGGAGAAGTTCCTCGCGGAGTTCGAAACCTACTGGAACAGCCACGAATTTGTTTCGTTCAACCCGGACGAGCCGTTTGTATTTCGCGAGGCCATCAAACACGCACGGACGCGGCAGGGAATTGCGCCGGTATTCTTCGACATTCGCCCGCATCCCTTTCAGGAAAGAATTCTCGATGCCCTCGAATCCGAACGCCTCGTTCATGGGCACTGGAGAAATCTGGTTGTGGCGGCGACCGGGACAGGGAAGACGGTTGTGGCGGCATTTGATTTCAAGAGGTTCTTCGAAGACAAACAGCGACAAGCGCGTCTTTTGTTCGTTGCTCATCGGAAGGAGATTCTCGAACAAGCCGTCGGCACTTTCCGAGCCGTGCTCCGCATTCCAGACTTTGGTGAACTCTTGGTTGGCCATCATGTAGCGGCTCGATTCGACCATCTTTTCTGTTCTGTGGACATGCTCGGAACCCGGCGCTTATGGGAGCAGGTCGGTCGTGACTTTTACGACTTCATCATCGTGGATGAAGTGCATCATGGCCCAGCAGCCAGCTATCGCGCGATATTCGATCAATTCGATCCGCGAATTCTTTTGGGACTGACAGCCACACCGGAGCGAATGGACGGGGCCAGTGTGGCGGCAGATTTCGGCAATCGTTTCGCTGCTGAAATTCGTTTACCCGAAGCACTCGAAGAAAAACTTCTCTGCCCGTTTCATTACTTCGGAGTTGCTGACCCAGTGTCGCTGGTGACTGACAACTTTTGGCGCGGCGGAAAATACGACATCGCCGAGTTGGAGAATGTCTACACGGGCGCCCATGCCTTGGCGCTCCAAAGGTTGGACGTCGTGGTGAGTTCCTTGCTCCGCTTCGAGCCCGACTTGGAGCGCGTTCGTGGCATTGGGTTTTGCGTCTCCATTCGGCACGCCGAGTTCATGGCAGAGAAGTTCAACGAACGAGGGATTGTTTCCGCCGTGCTCGTGGGCGATACCGTCACTGCCGAACGGACTGGCCTGCTCAACGATTTCCGGGCTGGAAAAATCCGATTCCTATTCACCGTGGATGTGCTGAGTGAGGGCCTCGACATACCTGACGTGAACACGGTCCTCTTTCTGCGTCCCACGCAGAGTCTAACAGTGTTCCTCCAGCAACTCGGTCGAGGTTTACGCCACGCGCCCGAAAAGGACTGCCTCACGGTGCTCGACTTCGTCGGTCAATCGCACCGCCGCTATCGAATCGACCGAAAGCTGAAGGCTCTGCTTGCGAAGCGCCGCTTCAACATTCAGCGAGAAGTTGAGATGGATTTTCCTCATCTCCCGGCCGGTTGCAGCATCCAGCTCGACCGGGTTGCTCGTGAGCATGTGCTGGCGAACATCCGTGAGAACCTGCGCAATCTTGCCGACCAAGTGCCCGACCGCCTCGAATCCTTCGAGCACGAAGCAGGACTGCCGCTGACGTTTGGAAACTTTGTCCGCTTTCACGACTACGAGCCGGAGATTCTGCTCTCAGGCAAGAAGACTTGGACACAGTGGAAGGCCGCTGCTCGCCTCGCCGAGACGCCGACCGACCCCGACATTGATCAACTGAGGCCGGCACTCATCAGCGCGGCGCAAACGAGCGGGCCGCGGGAAATCGCACGTCTTCGGAAAGTCGTCACGCACTTGAAGGTTGGAGATGCAGCAGCGGCTCTTGCTGAGGCCGGCGACTCGGCGCTCGTTACTCATTACCGCATTTGGGGTCAACCTGGCCGCAAACTGGGTATGGCAAACATCGAAGAATCGTATCGGCGTGCGGCCCAGAATCCGTCTCTGCTGCGCGACCTCGAAGAAGTCTTGGCCTGGGCCGATGAAGAGTCCCGTGTCGGAAGCGCCTCGCTGAACCTCCCATTCCCATGCTCGCTGGAACTCCACGCCACATACGGCAGCGACGAAATTAAGGCGGCGCTCGGTGGAGCATCCTTCGAGTCCGCCGGTGTCACCGGCGTTGGCCGTCTTCATTTCCCGCAAATCAAAACCGTCGTATCGTTGGTCACATTCCAGAAAACCGAGAAGGAGTTTTCACCGAGCACGATGTATCAGGACTACCCCATCAGCCGTGAGCTTCTGCACTGGGAAACTCAGGGGCAGACGAGCCAAGCGAGCGACACGGGACAGAATCTTATCCACCACCAAGAGCGCGGCTACACGATGCTGTTCTTTGTTCGCTCTCGCAAAAAGGTAGATGGAACCACGTCTCCGTTCACGTTCCTCGGTCCAGCGAAGCTCGTAAGTTTCCAATCGGAACGTCCTATCCAGATGGTTTGGCGGCTCGACCACCCGATGCCCGTCGAGATGTTCGACGAGAATCGCCGTGGCGGCTGATGGCACCGCTTATGAGGATACGTTCCCGCGTCACGCGGCGAAGCCAAAGACGCGGCGGGCATTTTGGAAGGCCAAGCTCGTGCGCAACGTGGCGCGCGACCGCGAGGTGACGCGGGCGTTGCTCAAGGCCGGCTGGCGCGTGGTGCGTGTGTGGGAATGCGCGCTCACCCGCGCACGAAATCGTTTCAACC
>CAMBOD010000013.1 GCA_945868985.1 Prosthecobacter debontii
GACGCCCTCTTCCGCCCCGAGCTTTGTGAAGGCGGAAAGCCCGACGCGCATGGTCGCGTGATGCTCCAAGGCGATGAACTCGCCCTCGCCGTCAACGCCGCCTTTTCCTACATCCGCCCCGAGAACGATCATCTCCGCACCGCTCTCGCCGAAGGTCACCTCAAAACCCGCGAAGACGTCCAGCGCGAAGTCACCCGCATCCTCAACGACGACACCATCCGCAAGCCACGCATCCTCCAATTCTTCCGCGAATACTTCGACTACGACCGCGCCGCCACGATTTGCAAGACGAGGCAGTCCATCGAGGGACAGGGCGCGCATTATGAATCGCACCCCGCAGTCATCAACAGCATGATCGCCAATACCGATGGCCTCATCGAAATCATCCTGCGGGAAGACAAAAACGTCTTGAAGGAATTACTCACCACCGACCGCGTCATCTACCAGCCCTACACCTCCGTGCGGCTACATCGCGGCATGACCACCGATATCGCTTACTTCATCAACAGGGGAAAAGCGTTCATCCCCATCAGGATTTACGACAAAAACCTGGTTGCGAAAGGCGACGAAGAGCGGATGCAGCATGAAGTTCGCAATCGGAACCAGCTCAACCACATTTTGCCCAACCCCGCCCAGCCGATCTACGTGCGTCAGTCGCAATTCGACAACGGCATTTTCCCGCCTGCCAAAGACGCCCTCAAAGCCATCACCACCGTGGACACCAAAGAGCGCCTCGGCATCCTCACGCACCCCATCTGGCTCGTCGCGCACTCTGATGCCATGGACAACCACGCCATCTCTCGCGGTCGCTGGATTCGCGAACGGCTCCTCGGCGACGCCGTGCCGGATATCCCCATCACCGTGGACGCAAAATTGCCCGACGAACCCCGTTCCACCATTCGCCACCGGATGCGCGTCACCCGCGAAAAAGACTGCTGGCGCTGCCACCAAAAGATGGACCCTCTCGGCCTGCCTTTTGAGAAGTATAATCACCTCGGAATGCTCCTCGACACCAAACCCTCCAACAACTGGGGCCACCCCGTGGACACCACCGGCGAAATCACCTTCAGCGGCGACCCCGCCCTCGACGGCCCCGTGAAAGACCCACTGGAAATGATCCAAAAACTCGCCAACAGCGAACGCGTCAAACAAGTCTTCGTCCGCCACGCCTTCCGCTTCTGGATGGGTCGCAACGAAACCCTCAACGACGCCCCCATCCTCCAAGCCGCCTACCGCGCCTACCGCGACAACAACGGCAGCATGAAAGCCCTCCTCACCTCCCTCCTCACCTCCGATGCCTTCCTCTACCGCAAAGTGACGAACTAGGGGAACACTGATTTATCCGCAGATGGCGCAGATTCGCGCAGATTTTGAAGTCACCTGTCTGTATTCTCTGCGAAAATCTGCGCCATCTGCGGACAGAAAACAACGTCTCCTGATTGAATCAGCGGTTTCCTAGACGCAAGGGCCCCACTGCGACACTGGATTTTATGAAAGTGTATGCCGTATATGGTTGTGGTGATAATTTTTATGACGCTGATTTATTTTTTATGATTTACGCTGGTTACTACGAATGGATGAATTTGCTTTTTCCACCGGTTCATCTTGCGACTCCCATTCCGAGGTCGCGTAATCGTTGGCCATCATGATCCCCTTTGCCACAACAAAAGTCACCATGAGGCCCAAAAAGAAAATGGCTATGACGTAGTCCATGGCCTTATTTCCTTCTGCGGGTGTTTTTGTGGTCGGAAAGAATCACAACGCGGATTCCGACCCAAAGGCTGAGGATACTGGGCACCCAGATGCCAACGAAGAGGCGATATTCGTGACTTACGAAAAACCACAGGGAGACGCTGGCGAGGAAGCTGATAAATGCCCCGATGAGGAAAGGGTAATCAATTTTGTGAAACATAAGTGGTGGATTGAGGAGCATCCAAACACGAAGGGGATGGCGGTCGAAACCACCAGCCCCTCACGGATTGATTCCTTACGGGATAAGCACGGTGTCAATGACGTGGATGACGCCGTTGCTGGCGGCGATGTCCGTCTTCACGACAGTCGCGGCTCCGATGGTCACTTTGCCTCCGACCACCTTGATGGCAGCCTCCTTGCCGTTCACGGTCTTGGCGGCCATGGTTTTCACATCTGCGGCCATGACTTTTCCGGCGAGCACATGATAGGTAAGAATTGCGGTCAGCTTTTCCTTATTCTCAGGCTTGAGCAGTGTATCCAAAGTGCCGGCAGGCAACTTGGCAAACGCTTCGTCCGTCGGAGCGAAGACGGTGAACGGGCCCGCGCCATTCAGTGTATCCACTAGGCCGGCAGCTTTTACAGCGGCGACCAGAGTATTGAACTGACCGGCACCGGCAGCGACGCCGACGATGGTTTTTGCCTCGGCAGCGGAAGCATTGTTGATGGGCAGTGCGAGTGCCGCGGCGAAGGCCGTGGCGATGATGATTAGTTTTTTCATGTGTGTTGTTGTTTGTTTGTTAAATACGGGAGGGATTTGTTTGCTCCCGTGCGATGGTTAACGCTGGGGGCGTTTTCCTGGGTGCTTATATTATTTTCTTTATTCGCGCCTCCCGTGCATCCGAACTGCGATGCCGGACGTTCACACGCACATCGCTTCTGAGTAAATTGAGGGAACCCCGCGAAAAAATGCGAAACAGCACGAAGCCCATCCGCCCCGGATTTTTCGCGCGCAAAGACGCAAAGGCGAAATTGAAAAACTAGGTTGCCTCGCACCGCAGACACGACGTTCACAGAGAGGCCGTGCGTGATAGAAGAAACAGGCGGCAAATGAGTCCCTCCTGTCTTCCTGAGTAAAAAAATTGCGCGCCATCTTGTGCCTCCGTGCCTTCGTGCGAGGCCCATCCCGTCAATCCTTTCAAAAAGCAGGATAGGATTTTTAGGATTTCATGGATGAACGGGATAACGAGAAGTTGGAACTGATAATTGTTCCAGTCTGGTCGGCGGAAGCGCCTTCCTGTCTGTCCTTACTTCCCATTGGAGAGAGACGGGCCGCACTTTCACCAGTCACCAGTCACCAGTCACCAGTTTGCCAGCGCCCGCCGGCGCTGCCCTACGGGCTGCCTGAGGCAGGCTTTCTCGCTCCGCTCGAATCCAAATCCCACCCGCCTGCGCGAATAACGTCGCCATCCCTGCGAAGGTGGCTACTGTGTGCGGATGCCATTTCGCGCACTGGGCCTCGGGGCCAATATTCTACAAGCTATTCAAGATGCAGGTTACACGGAGCCGACGCCGATTCAGGCGGCTGCGATCCCGCTTGTCATCGAAGGGCATGACTTGATCGGGATTGCGCAGACGGGGACGGGGAAGACGGCGGCTTTTACGCTGCCGATGCTGGTGAAGCTGGAGAAGATGATTGCTGCGGGGTCGCAAAACCGGACGCGGGCGCTGGTGCTGGCGCCGACGCGGGAGCTGGTGGTGCAGATTCATGAAAATGTGCGGGCCTACGCGAAGCATGTGCCGCTGCGGGTGGCGAACGTGTATGGCGGGGTGGGGGAACGCCCGCAAAAGGAGGCGCTGCGCAGTGGCGTGGACCTGGTGATCGCGACGCCGGGGCGCTTGATGGATTTGATGGCGCAGCGGTGCGCGGATTTTTCGGGGCTGGAGTTTCTGGTGCTGGATGAGGCGGACCGGATGCTGGACATGGGGTTTCTCCCGAGTATCCGCCGCATCGTGAAGTCGCTGCCGGTGAAGCGGCAGACGCTGATGTTTTCGGCGACGCTGTCGCGTGAAATCGAGGGGCTGACGCATGAGTTTCAGAAGTCACCGAAGACGGTGCAGATCGGGCGTCGCGCAAACCCGGCGGAGACGGTGACGCAGTTTGTGTATGAGATCTCGAAGACGATGAAGCCGGCGTTGCTCCAGCATTTGCTGTCGGACCCGGGGATGAATTCGGTGCTCGTTTTCACACGGACGAAACACGGCGCGGATCGCGTGGCGAAACAACTCGAGCGCATCGGCATCACGACCGGCACGCTGCACTCGAACCGCTCGCAGAATCAGCGGATGCGGGCATTGACGGATTTCAAGGCGGGGAAGGTGCGCGTGCTGGTGGCGACGGATATCGCGGCGCGCGGGATTGATGTGGACGGGATTTCGCACGTGATTAATTACGACTTTCCCATGCAGTCGGAGGATTACGTGCATCGCATCGGCCGCACGGGGCGCGCAAATGCGGTGGGGGAGGCGATCAGTTTCATCTCGCAGGATGAGCACGGGCCGCTGCGCGCGTTGGAGAAGTTCATCGGGCGCGGGATCGTGCGCAAGAAGGCGGAGGGGTTTAATTACCACGCGGAGCCGGTGAAGGTGTCGGAGGATCGCCCGCGCGATTTCACGCAACGCACGCACCAGCGTCCGCAGCGCAGCGGCTTTCAAGGTCGCGGTCGTTCGGGGCCGAGGCGTTTTGGTCGCTAAGAAGCATTTTGCTGGGGAGTTTTCCAACGTGTCTGCTAGCGTCCGCGTCCGTTCATGAATCCGCTCGAACAGCGTCTCAAATACAAATTCCGCAACCCGCTGCTGCTCGCGGAGGCGCTCACACATCCTTCGCTGGGCCATGAAACGCAGAGACATCATTTCGACAACCAGCGGCTGGAGTTCCTCGGCGACGCAGTGTTGCAGTTGATTTTCACCGAGTGGTTGTTCGATCACTTTCCGAAGGACAGCGAAGGACAGCTCACGAAGATGCGCTCGCGACTGGTTTCGCGCGATGGGTTAAAGCTTCATGCACTGCGGCTGGACCTCGGCAATCATCTGATGATGGGCCGGGGAGAAGAGGCTTCGGGTGGTCGCTCGCGCAGTTCTGCGCTAGCAGATGCATATGAAGCGCTGATCGGGGCCATTTATCTCGACTCGGATTATGTCACCGCGCGCCGCATCGTGCTCACCGAAGCACGCGAGGATTTAGAAAGCCTCGATGTGGACCCGCCCGATGCAAACCCGAAGGGGCAGTTGCAAGAAATCCTGCAAGCGATCACGCCGATCAGCCCTAGTTATCCCATCATCGGCGCCGAAGGCCCGGAGCATCAAAAGCATTTCAAAGCCCGCGTGGTGTGGAACGGATTGGATCTCGGCAGCGGAGAGGGCAGCAGCAAAAAGGAAGCGGAAACGGCGGCAGCGCTTGATGCTTTGAAGAAACGTTTTTGGGAAACCATGGAGCGAATTAAGAGCGCGGAAATGGCTGCGAATAATTCTCCAACAACTGCCAATAACGCGGAATAACTGCGGCTTTGCACGGCTTGTGCGCGCTGCTTCCGTAATTACGCGGACATTTTCACAAGCACGGTTCGTTGCGGAACACAGTGCCAGCGGGCGTGGAGCACGAATGCGGAGAGTTGTTCACACTTAGAAGGTGAATAGGAACATGGTCTTGGATCTTTAAATCTCCAGATCACGTTGTGAACAAATCACAAAATGCACACAAAACGCATTCGTGATTTACGCGCACGTTGTGTCTGCTTTCATCCGCGCCCCATGAAAATCGTTTTAGCTTACTCGGGCGGCCTCGACACATCTGTGCTCATGTCGTGGATCAAAGAAAAGTATAACGCCGAGATGATCGGCTTCTGCGCCGACATCGGGCAGGAGGAAGAACTCGACGGTCTCGAAAAGAAAGCCATCAAGACAGGTGCGTCCAAAATCTACATAGACGATTTGCAGGCGGAGTTCGCGAAGGACTTCATCTACCCGATGATTCGCGCCGGTGCGATTTACGAAGGACAATACTTCCTCGGCACGAGCATCGCACGCCCGCTCATCGCCAAACGCATGGTGGAAATCGCCCGCAAGGAAAAAGCCGATGCCATCGCGCACGGTGCGACCGGCAAAGGCAACGATCAGGTTCGCTTTGAACTCACAGCCGCCGCACTCGCGCCGGATTTGCAAGTCATCGCACCGTGGCGCGATGAACGTTATCGCGCCGAATTCCCCGGTCGTCAGGAGATGATTGACTACTGCGCGAAGCACAAGATTCCCGTGCAGGCCAGTGCCAAGAAACCGTATTCGATGGACCGCAACCTCCTGCACATCTCCTACGAAGCCGGCATTCTCGAAGACCCGTGGTTCGATTCCTACGACCTGAAGAACCGCAATTACTTCACCACGCTCTCCTGTCTGCCCGAAGACGCGCCGAACAAACCAGAGTTCGTCGAACTCGATTTCGTGAAAGGCGATTGCGTCGCAGTGAATGGCAAGAAAATGAATCCGCTCGGAGTGATGAAAACGCTGAACAAAATCGGTGGCAAACACGGCGTCGGTCGCGTGGACATGGTCGAGAATCGTTTCGTCGGCATGAAGAGCCGCGGTGTGTATGAGACGCCCGGCGGTGCAATTCTGCTTTTTGCACATCGCCAGATGGAGTCGCTCACCATGGACCGCGAAGTCATGCACCAGCGCGACGCGCTCATCCCGAAATATGCGGAACTCGTTTACAACGGCTTCTGGTATGCGCCCGAACGCTACGCGCTTCAGGCCTACGTCGAGGAATCGCAGAAGAACGTCACCGGCACGGTGCGCGTGAAACTTTACAAGGGCAACATCATGGTCAGCGGCCGCAAGTCGAAGGTCAGCCTCTACAATCCGCACATCGCTACGATGGAAGCCGACCCGACCAAGGCCTACAATCAGGACGACGCCACCGGCTTCATTCGCCTCAACGGTCTACGCCTGAAAGTCGCATCACGAGTGCATCGCGGGAAGTAATCTCACGATTCGCAAAAATACAGAGCGCAATATCCAAACTGGATGTTCGCCGCCGGATGTAGAATGTTACTCGCCCAACGCGTGAAACTCCTCGTCTTCGCCCACATCCCGCCGCCTCACCATGGCCAGAGCTACATGGTGAAATTGATGCTGGATGGTTTCGGCGGCGACGCCCGCAAGCGCGATAAATCCGCAAGTGCGACAAACCCGCAATCCGCAATCGAATGCTACCACGTGAACGCACAGGTCTCCGACAACATGGAAGACATCGGCACGTTCCGTCTCGGCAAACTGCTGCTCATCTTCCGCTATTGCTTCGAGGCCATCTGGTGCCGGTTCCGCTACGGCGTGCGCGCGTTTTACTACGTCCCCGCACCGGGCAAACGTGCCGCACTGTATCGCGATTGGATCGTCATGCTGATGTGCCGTCCGTTTTTCCGCGAACGCATCTACCACTGGCACGCAAGCGGCCTCGGCGACTGGCTGAAGCGTGAAGGGAATTGGTTCGAGCGCTGGCTGACACACCGCTTACTCGGAAAGCCAAAGCTCGGTCTCTCACTTGCGATCCCCAGTATGCGTGATGCGCTCTGGTTTCGCAGCGGGAGCGTGGAAATCGTCGCCAATGGAATCCCGGACCCCTGCCCCGATTTTGACAAAATCATCCGCCCGCGTCGGGAAGCACGAGCCAGTGCCCGTCGCCGCCTGATGGCTGGAAAAACACTCACAGCCAGCGAGAGCGAAAACGCAGGCGTGGAGCCGGAAGTTTTCCGCGTGCTCTATCTAGCACACTGCACGAGGGAAAAGGGCGTCTTCGACACCATTGAGGGCGTGCGCATTGCCAACGAACGCCTGCGCGCGCAAGGATCGAAAATGCGCGTGCAAGCGACACTCGCAGGAGCATTCCTTTTTCCCGAGGAAGAGAGCGAACTCAAAGCGGCAATCGAAAAAGCCAACGCTGCCGGGCATTGTATCACACATGCCGGTTTTGTGAGTGGTGAAACAAAACAACGGCTGCTCATCGAGAGCGACTGCCTGTGTTTCCCCACGTATTACAACGCCGAAGGCCAGCCCGTTTCGCTGCTCGAAGCGATGGCCTACGGCCTGCAAATCATCACCACCCGCTGGCGCGCAATCCCCGAGATGCTGCCCGCCGCCCACCCCGGTTTTTGCACCCCGCGCGATCCAGCCGATGTTGCCACCAAGCTCATCGTCATCTGCGCCCAGGACGCCCTCACATTACGCGAACACTTCCTCACCAGCTACACCGCCCGCCAATACGTAGCGATGCTGGATACGGCGCTCAGAAGAGCGGCTTGAGGGTAACGCGATCGACTGCTAACTGATGCTCAATGCCCGCACTAGAAAAAGAGAACCCTTCAACTACCCCCGCAGTATTTTTCGACCGAGATGGGACTCTGATGCAGGAAGTCCATTACTGTTCTGATCCGAAAAAAGTGGCCGCTATTGCTGGTGCTGCTGAAGCGCTGGCACAACTGAAAGAGCGCGGCTATTTGAATGTGATCATCACAAACCAGAGCGGCATCGGGCGCGGTTACTTCACAGTTGAGCAATTTGAACAGGTGCAATCGGAACTCCTGCGACAACTCGGATCGGCAAACATTGATGCGACCTTTTTTTGTCCTGACTCTCCTGATTCTCCCGCACCGCGTCGCAAACCGTCTCCCGCAATGGTTTTCGAAGCTGCTGCCGCTTTAGCGATTGATTTAAAACGCTCGTTTTTTATTGGCGACGCCGCCTCAGATATTGAATGCGGACGCGCAGCGGGCTTGCGCACAATTCTAGTAAAAACTGGGTATGGTCAGCGCGACGCCCATTGTCAGCCAGACTTTACAGCGACAAATGTCACGGAGGCGGTGGCTATGGTGCTTGAGATGTCGAAGAGCGGTTAGAATACGTCGGTCTCGACATTCAAGAGCACCCTGCTTCCACGTCGCTCGAAACCGAAAGGGAGTTGGCGCAGTTCGCCGAGCGCCTCACGCACGGACTGTCGCTGCCCGCTAGGCACGCAGAAAAGGAAGAATCCCCCGCCGCCGGCACCGAGAATCTTTCCTCCCGTTGCACCTGCCTGTATTGCGCGCTGGTAGATGGAGTCCAACTCCGGATCGCTGATGGCGCTGGCGAGGCTGCGCTTGGCGACCCACGATAAATCGAGCAGCGGGCCAAGTTTTTCTGTATCTCCGGCTTCGATCAAACTGAACGCCTCTGCTGCAAAACCGGAGATTTTTCCAAGCGTCGCGCTCTTGTTGGCGATGGCGGACTTTTGTTCCGCGAGGATACCGGCCGCCTTCCGTGTGCGTCCGGTGAAAAACATCATCATAGAGCTTTCCAGATCATCCAACGAACCACGTGCAGCTTTGATGGATTCGACCCGAATTTCGCGGCCTGGCCCAAAAGTCAGACGGCGGAAACCGCCATAAGCCGCGATATATTGATCCTGAACGCCGATAGGCTTCCCGAGCGTTTCAATTTCAATTTCGCAGGCTTCCCGCGCCAATTGTTCTGCACTCGGGGACTGCTGAACGAGCGTGTAGAGCGCGTGCAGAACGCTCACTGTGACGCTGCTGGATGAACCGAGGCCGGAGCCTTCCGCCGGGATGTCGGCGAGAAAGGAAATCTCCACCCCTTTTTCGATGCCAACTTTGCGCATCGCTTCGCGGACGAGTTCGTGTTGCACCTCGTCCACGCTATCCACGATTTCTTTGCGTGAGTAGTTCACGAAGATTTTGTCATCGAAACGCTTTTTCACGATGCAATAAACGAACTTGTCTATCGCTGTCGTCACGACACTGCCGCCGTGTTTTTCATAGTAGTCAGGAAAGTCAGTGCCACCGCCGGCGATGGAAACGCGGAAGGGAGTTTGGGTGATGATCATCGCAGTGTGAGTCCTTTTTCGTAATCGCTTTGTGCCTTTGTCAGTCGTTCGGGCGTGCCCACATCCTGAATGTAGGCGAGTGGCTTCATAGCGTAAAGAGGGCGGCCTTCGGCGAGAAGCTTCGGAAACAGATCCTTGCCGAAATCGTAAAACTGTCCTTCGGGAATCGCATCCAGCACAGAGGGTTCGCAGAGATAGATTCCGGCGTTGATTAAATTTGAGGTCACCATTTCGCGAGGTGGTTTTTCCACGAAGCGTTTGATGCGTCCGTCTTCGGTTGTTTCCACAACGCCGCCGGTCCAAGGTTCCGGAGATTCAAATAGAGCGACCGTTGTCATCGCGCTGCGCGAGCGATGAAATGAGAGCAGTTCGGAGGGAGAGAATCGCACGAGATTATCTCCGTAGAAAACAAAGAACGGCTCACCACGCAGTGAAGAATCCATTTTTTTTACCGCCCCGGCTGTGCCCATTAATTCTGGCTCAAAGGAATACTCGATTTTTACGCCGAACGCCGCCCCATCACCGAAGTAGTCCCGAATTTTTTCCGGCATATAATGAAGGTTCACGACAAACTCGTGGATGCCGTGTTCACGAAAGAGTTCAAAATGATGCTGGAGCAACGGCTTTCCTCCGATTGGCACCATGACTTTTGGACAGTCCAAACCGAGCGCCCGCAGCCGCGTTCCAAGACCAGCACCGAGGATGAATGCTTTCATTTGTGGAAAGAGGCGACAGCCTCGCGGTAGAGCGCGTCCATTTGCAGCGCACGCTTTGGCCAAAAAAAGTTTTCCTCCACATGGCGGCGTGCAGCCGCACCGTGTTCGGTGAGCAATTCGCGGCGTGAGTCGTAAGTGCGAATCGCATTGGCCAGTCCAGCGACAGCATCTTCAAAATCGTTGGTGTTTATTTTCATTCCCGTCTCGTTATGCAGCACGAAAAGCCCCGGTCCGCCGCGATGCAAACAGATGACCGGCATCGCGTGGCTCATGGCTTCGACGACGACGTTGCTGCCGCTGTCGTGGATGCTGGGAAAGAGGAGTGCGTCGGAATCACGGTATGCTTGCACCATCGCTGCATAAGGCACGCGGCCCAAAAAAGACACGCGCTTTTCCAAGCCCAGCTTGTGCACCAGTCGTTTAGCGTGGGGAAGAAAAGGCCCTTCTCCAGCAAAGGTGTAAGTGGCCTGTGTGCCCGAGCGATGCAGGGCGCGGAGGGCTAGCTCGACGCCTTTCCAATACATCATTCGTCCCACAAAGAGCAGCCGGAGCGGTTCGCTGGACGAGGATTTTCGGCGCTCGTAGGCTGGTGGAGGATGCACTGCGAGTGTGGGCAGCATTTGTGTCGCGATGCCGTGCTGGCCAAACGCACGCTGCATATCCGGTGAAACAACGAGGGTGAGCGTGGAGCGGCGGGCGCGTGCAGGCAGGAGAGAAAAAAAAGAGGTCTGCACAACTGTGGCCACATTGCGCACAAGCTCGGCGAAGAAGACCTGCGGATGCCACCACGGCAGCAATCCCCAAGGACACAATTCCGCACCTGCGACCGGCCCCCAGATGCTCGGCAGTCCGTGGCCCCAGATCGCTGCATGGAAGCGGAACGTCGCCCAACTCAAATGATGCACGAGATCGAATGGCTCCGTTTTCACCAATCGCCCAACCGTTCTCTGTGCGAGCCGCTGCCAGAGCGCGTAATACCACACCTGACTCGCTGGCAGCCGGTGCTTCAGCCACAACACCCAGCGCGGTGCGTCGAGATACACAAAACGCGGCACCGGGCGGCTGCCCGCAATTGCAGCGACTTCCTTTTCGATGCCCTCGCGCTGGTTCGCCCGCGTGACCACCGTGAGATCATGGTGCGCTGCAAGATGAATGCACCATTCCCAGCTCGTGCCGGGTTCCGAGCCGCGGTTGGGCTCGCAGGCGTATGCGGAGATGAGAACTTTCAGTCGTTGCGCCATTGGTCGGAGAGAAGTTTGAAGAGTGCTGCGATTTCACGCGAGCCCTCGGTGATTTTCAGCACGGATGTGCAGTGCAGGAGATACGCGAGTAAAAGCGCTCGTTCATGTCCGGCGATGCCTGTCCGTTTTGCATAATCCTGAAATGCAGCACTGCCGAGTATCGTATCCACGGTGAATAGCAGTGCGCCTGGCGAACGGCGTTCCACGAGCACGGCATATTGCAGCATGAAATGAAACCAATCCCAGCCCGGTATTCCGTGCAGCACGCCACGCTCCCAATCCAGCACCGTCCAAGCACCGCGATGCTCGCGGATATTCCAGGGCGCGAGGTCTCCGTGCATCACTGTCGTGGCGACCATGAGACCGTCGAGTTTGTGCTCGATGCGGATAAAAATCGGCTCACATGCGAGCGCATCGGCAAGCCGCCGCCACGCCGGCAAATCGCGAAGCGGGATGCGCTGCTCCGATGTAATCCATCCGCCGAGCAGTGCCGCGAGCCTGCTCTCGCAGCGATCCGGGCGTGGAGAACTGCCCGGCGCATAGCGGCAGGCGAGCGCGTGGACTTGAGGATCGCGGAGTTGGCCTACGAGATCAGGGCGGCCCGGAAACTCTGCGGGCAAAGTCGCAAGAAAGTCGCCCTCCGCCGCAATGAGTTCGCGCGCCTTGTCGCTTACGCCCGCCTTTACCACGAGCGCTGGCAGCCCGGAGCGATTCAGACACAGGAATATCCAGCGTCGTCCGTCCACGCGTGGATTGCCCAGCAGCGCACCGAATTGCGGAAAGTGATCCTTTGCAAAGCTGCGCAAGAACGCAGCAAACGGTGTAGTCTCGGAAAACGGCAGCCGCACGCGCTCCAGCACAGGCAGACGGATCAGCGCACGCAAGATCGCACGGGCAATCCGCGCCTTGGCCGTCTGCGCCGGATACAAATCCAGACAACTCGCTGCATCCGCCGCCGAAGCAGGCAGCAGCATCAACGGCTCTCCGTGTTTCCGGACGAGACGCATCTCCAGCGCAGGATCGCCGTCACCAAAAAGCTCACTCCATTCGGGCAGTTCACTTATCATCGCCGCACGCTCGCCTTCATGTGTTCCAATACTTGCAGTTCAATGTCGGCGATGACTTTCTCAATGGGACGAGTGGCATCCACAGCTCTCACACTTCCCCCACGCGCTGCGAGTTGGCGGTAGTTTTCTAAAACCCTTTCCAAATTCTCTTCAGGAATTTCGCCTTTGCGTCGTGCAAGTGTTTCGGCATCTGCGATCAGAACGAAAGTAAGCTGAGGCTTTGGTAATAGTGCTATGAAAGTGCGCAGTAACCAGTGAGGCAGGCATAGGCGGTAGCGAAGCGGGTCGCATGCTATGTCGTCGGCATGTCGGTCGAAGAGCACGAGATCGGATTGCGCGCGGCCTTTCCACACGCGGAGCAAGTGGCCGATCCAATAGTCGCATGCATACCAGCACAATCGCGCGAAGGCCACGGGCGCTGTGTGCGGTGGCTTGGCGTGTGGCTTGTTCACTACGCCAGTTTGCACGGGTCGCTTGCGCAGCGCGATACCAGCATCCGGCAGCACGCCGGGGCGCCAATGGAAGTGCCGGAGTTTTACGAAAAGTGGTTCCAGACGCAGGGAAAGCGCGGAGATGACGGTGCTTTTACCGCTGCCATCCGGGCCGAGTATGGCCATACTGAGACCAGTGGGCCTCAAAAGTGTGAACGCTTCCGTGAGTGTGTGCCGCGCAAGCGCAAGCAGTGTGAAGAACGGTTTTTTAAAAAAAGAGCGCGCTTTCAACCGTGAACGTAGCGATGCAGCAGCGGCACGCGCCTCTTTCACCGTAGGCTCTGGCTCAGTGCCGGGCGCGAATGGGAGCGGCGCCGGCCCAAAAGCTATGGTGCAACAGGTAACGAATTCGGCGCGTTCAGCCGGGTCAGCGAGCGTGGCGCGCATTTGTGGGCCGTAACGCGCTTTGTAAAAGGAACCCCACAGCAACGAGGCGCAATACATACCCATGATTTCGTGCGCGGGTCGCACAGCGCGATAGCCCGGAAAGGAGCGTGATTGCTGGAGCGCAGCATTTTCATCCAAATAAGCGAGGCCGTGCCACGTAAAGACTCCCCAATAAATATCGAGGTGCAGTGGCGAAGGCGATTCTGGCAGGCTGAAGCGTAGATCTAGCACGAAGTCGCGTGGGTTTTCCTTCCACATCGTGCCGTCGTGCTCGGCTAGCAGTTTGCGGAAAATAGAACGTGCTTCACGCCAACGGTGGCGTGGGAGCAGGAGGTCCACATCATGGCCTATGCGTTCAGGGAAGCCCTCGTGGTTTCGTGCTATTGCGTGGGGGATACTTGCCGCATCAAGCGCCGCGAGGTAGGCGGTGAAAAGCGAGCGTTCTTTTTCCGTGAGGATACGCGTCATTTCAAGTTTTGCCCGGCGAGGCGGCGGAGTGCGTAGGCAGGCTGGAGCAGGGTGGCGATGCCAAAGCGCCATGCTGCGCTCAGGCGATGGCCGCAGACGTAGTCGAGGCCGGCTTGGCGGTAACAGGCTTTCGCGTGGGTTTTGCGGGCGCGATTCAGGCGGTGGAGCAGCGGTTTGGTGTTCCAATCAGCGATAAAGCATTCCCACGTTGGCTCGGTGTGTCCGCTGCGGCGGGCGATGGCGCAGGCGCGTGCCCATTCGTATTTGATGCGCGCTGCGTAGAAGCTGTTGCTAATTGCACCGGGGTGGACGCGGTATTCCATGAGTCGTTCCTGCTGCACGAGGATGACG
>CAMBOD010000014.1 GCA_945868985.1 Prosthecobacter debontii
AGAATTCCTTTATCCTCCAGTGCGTTCGATAATGAAGGAGGCGCTCGCGGAGATGACGCGGGGCAGCGTGGCGGCTGCTACGGCTGATCCTGCGCGGGGTGGATGCCGAATTGGGTGAGCTTTTCGCGCATGGTCAGGCGTGAGACGCCGAGCCAGCGGGCGGCTTTGGCCTGGTTGCCTTGGGCGAGTTTGATGGCTTGGGAGAAGAGTTCGCGGTCGGCGGTTTCAAACAGGTCCGCGCGCACGTTTTCCGATTCGCCGCGGCTGGCGGCGGCGAGGAGGTCGGCGACGTAGGCGGCGATGGGGGAATCGCCCGCGGCGCGCGAGGGCGAGGCGCTCAGGGCCTGCCGCACTTCCGCGACACCGATGGCGTAGCCGCGGGCGAGGAGCAGCGCTTTGCGGACGGCGTTTTCAAGTTCGCGGATGTTGCCGGGCCAGGGTTGCTCGCTGAGGAGTTGCTCTGCGGCGGGATGGATGGAGGCTTGCGCGGTGCCGAGTTCCTTGCCGTAGCGTCGCAGGAAATATTGCACGAGCGCCGGGATGTCCTCGGCGCGTTCGCGCAGCGGCGGCAGGGTGATGACGACGACGCTGAGCCGGTAGAACAAGTCCTCACGAAACTGCTTTTCGGCCATCGCGGTTTCAAGGTCGCGGTGCGTGGCGGCGATGACGCGGGCGTCGATCGGGATGGTCTCCTTGCCGCCGAGTCGCTGGATGGATTTTTCCTGGAGGACGCGCAGGAGCTTGGCCTGCGTGTTCAGGCTGAGGTCGCCGATTTCATCGAGAAAAATGGTGCCGCTGTGCGCCTGCTCGAAGCGCCCGATGCGCCGCGCGTCGGCTCCGGTAAAGGCTCCGCGCTCGTGGCCGAAGAGTTCGCTCTCGAGCAGCGTCTCGGGAATCGCGGCGCAATTCACCGCGATGAACGCTCGCTCCGCGCGGTCGCTGTGCTGGTAGAGCGCGCGGGCGACGAGTTCCTTGCCGGTGCCGGTCTCGCCGCGGATGAGCACGGTCACGGGCTTCGCGGCGACCCGGCCGATCTCCTTGTAGATCTCCTGCATCGCGCGGCTCTGGCCGACGATCGAATCGCGCGTGGCGGAGGCGCTGCCGACGGTCACGGGCTCGAACATGAGCCGGCTGCTGGCGAGCGCTTTCTGCACGAGCGCGATCAGCTCGGGCATCTCGAAGGGTTTGAGCAGGTAGTCGTAAGCGCCGAGCTTCGTCGCCTCGATCGCGGTCTCGGTGGTGCCGTGCGCGGTCATGAGGATCACGGGCAGACGCGGCTGCGCGGCGTGCAGGCGCTTGAGCACTTCCATCCCGCTCGCGCCGGGCAGGCGGAAATCGGTGATGACCAGATCGCATCGTTTCTCCCGCGCCTGCGCGAGTCCCGCTTCGCCGGTTTCGGCGAGGAGAATTTTCCAGCCTTCGCTTTCGAGCACGCGGCGCAGTTCGCCGGCGATCCGGGCGTCGTCTTCGATGAGTAAAATCGTGGTGGTGCTCATGCGGGTCTTTGGATCGGCAGCACGATCCGGAACGTCGTGCCGCGGTCCGGCTGGGTGGTGAATTCCAGCGCGCCCGCGTGCTTCTCGACGATGCGCGCGGCGATGGAAAGTCCGAGGCCGGTGCCGCTTGGTTTCGTGGTGAAAAAGGGATCGAAGAGCCGCTGCTGCACATCGGCGGGGATGCCCTTGCCGGTGTCTGTCACTTCCAGCGCGATGGCGCGTCCACCAACGTCACGAGTCCGAGCGCGCGGCCATCGGGTTCGCGCACCACGGCGAGATGCACGCCGGTGCGTTTGAATTGGTTGAGGACATCCAGCACCGGCTCGTCCGGCGCGATGAACAGCGGGCTGGTGAGCAGATCGGCCACGCGCACCGGAGTTACCGCCGCGAGATTCGCATAGATGGATTTCACCGTGACCACGCCGACGATGTGATCGCGATCCTCGGCAAAAACCGGATAGCTCGAATGGCCGGAAACGACGATCTTGTGCCACAGCGTTTCCTGCGTGTCGGCGAGGCTCACAAAGACCAGCTTGGCCCGCGGCGTCATGATTTCCCGCACTGGCCGCCGATCGAAGGAAAGCACGGAGTCCACCATGCGCGGCTCCTCCTTGAGAAAGACGCCGCTCTCGCGGCCTTCGCTCAAAAGCAAACGCACCTCGTCTTCCGAAACCGAGTCCGGCTTGCCAGGCTTCACATGCAGCAAGCGCAGCAGCACGTCAGTCGCGCCACTGAGCACATGGACGACAGGTTGCGCGAGGCCGCTGAGTAACTCGATGGGCCGCGCGAGGCGACTGGCGATCTTCTCCGGAGCAGCCAGCGCGATGCGTTTCGGCGCAAGTTCGCCGATGATGACCGAGAGGAACGCGAGCGCCAACACGACGACACCCACGCTCAAAGCCTCGGCATACGGTGCAAGTCCCGGCAGCGGCTTCAGCGCGCCGGCAAGCGTGGCCGCCAGAGTGGCGCCGCTGAAGGCTCCCGCCAACAGTCCAATCAACGTAATGCCGATCTGGACTGTGGGCAGAAAGCGATTCGGAGCCTCGGCTAGGCGCAGGGCCGCAGTCGCGCCCACGTTTCCCGCCGCAGCCATCTCCTTGAGCCGGGACTTTCGCGACGACACGACTGCCATCTCGCTCATGGCAAAGACTCCATTTGCCACGAACAGCGCGAGCACGATGAGGATTTCAATTATGACGATGCCCATCATGAGTGCTTAGTATCCGTCCCCGGCGCATGGCCTAAGTGCAGCTCGGCTTTCTTGGGCCGCAGCAAGGATACAACTATGGACGCGGCGAGCACAGCGACGATCACACCGAGCGATACGAGCGTGTCGATTTTGTAGGCCGTGTGCCCGAGTAGCATCTTCACGCCGACAAAGGTCAGCACGACACCGAGACCTATCTTGAGGTAGTGGAATTTGTCCAACACACCCCCCAGCGCGAAGTAGAGCGAGCGGAGGCCGAGGATGGCGAAAACGTTCGAGGTATAAACGATGAACGGGTCCTTGGTGACCGCGAAGATTGCCGGGATGGAGTCCACCGCGAAGATCACGTCGGAGATTTCCACCAGCAAGAGCACCACGAAGAGCGGGGTGGCCATGCGGATGCCATTCTCGCGCACGAAGAATTTGTCGCCGCGATAGTCGCTGGTCACCGGCATGATTTTCTTGAACCACTTCACGACAGGATTCCGTTCGGGATGAAGTTCCTCCTCGCGCTTCACGATCATCTTGATCCCAGTCAGAATGAGGAACGCGCCGAAGATATAGATGATCCAGGCGAATTTCGTGATCAACACGGTGCCCGCGACGATCATGAGAGCCCGCAGGACCAGCGCGCCAAGGATGCCCCAGAACAGGACGCGGTGTTGATAGAGCGGCGGCACCGCGAAATACGAAAACAGCATCGCGAAGACGAAGATGTTGTCCACGCTCAGCGAGTATTCGATGACGTAGCCGGTGGTGAACTCCAGAGCCTTCTGCGCCCCGGCAAAATACCAAATGCCGAGATTGAAGAGCATGGCCAGCGTGACCCAGGCGACCGTCCAGGCGATGGCCTCGCGAAAAGAGACGACGTGCGCCTTCCGATGGAATACGCCGAGATCGAGCGCGAGCATGAGGAGGACGAAGAGATTGAAGCCGGTCCAGAGCCAGAAAGTGTCAGTCATTAAATATTTTGAGTGTGCGGAAAATGGTTTGAGGTGAGCTGCGTCCGATGGCTGCGCTTGGATGCTCCACGCGCAGCCACCGGATCGGGGGTTTTCAGATGACGGATGCGGGTTTCAGCGCGGTCCAATCAATGTCTTTCGCAGCGCAGAACTGCGCGAAGGTATCGCAATGCCTCGCGAGGACGCTTTCGACGACAGCGGAGTCGTCGAGGTAACCGACCTCCGGCATGTCATCCGGCATGAGATCCACATCTTTCGCAGCATAAAGGAGCGCAAAGATCGTCTCGTTGCGGACCTTGTCGGCTGGGTTCCACGGATTGGTCTCGAAGTAGTCCATGAGGAACTCGAGTTTCAAAGCTAGCTGCGGATAATCGGCGCGCAGTGTGCTGATCTTTTCGTGAAGATCGGCGAGTCCGTCCTTCAGACTTGCGGCTTCTGCCGATCCGAGCATCCGGCCACCGTGCTCGACAAAGCGATCAAGATTTAGCCCCTCTTCGGAGACGTAGTTCATGTAGGAAGCCAGGGTTGCGTTTGGTTTTTTCATTGGTTCAGTAGTCATCTTTGAGTGTCTGGTTGGCTGTTCGGTTCAGTTCCGTGTGCCAGCGATTGCAAACTGCCCTGGCGAAGCCGTCTTGGTGTGGCGCTGCAATCGTCCGGCGCGCTTCATACGCTTGTGGTCGATCCGCGCTTCGATTTGCCCGACCGCCTTGAGCAAAGCAGCGCGCAGGGTGTGGTCCATCGCCTCGGCGAAAACATCGGGGCCGGGTGTCACTAAGTGTGCGCTGATGCGGAACGGAGGACTCGCTTCGAGCCGACGCTCGATGACGATCCGCGCCTCATCAATCTGGAGTGATTTACCGACCTCCTTAAGCTGCTGCTCGATGAGTGCAGTGAACGAGGGTGAAGGACTGTGATGGATATGTTTGAGTATGAGTTTCATGACGGGCGGAGCTTTGCAGCAGGATTATTATTCGACAAATACGCATTCTGGAACTTAGCGTTAGCTTTTATGGAATCCGTCAATACTTCCTCCGAGTGGCTCAATTACCACCATCTGCGTTACTTTCACGCCGTAGCCCGCGAAGGGAGTTTGCGACGTGCGGCAGACAAACTACGTATCTCGCAACCTTCAATCTGTGCGCAGGTAAAACAGCTCGAGTCAGCACTCGGTGAAACCCTCTACCATCGCAGCGGACGCTCGATCATGCTCACTGACTTCGGGCGTCTCATCTACGGTTACGCGGAGGAAATTTTTGCGCTGGGAAGTGAGCTGCTTACGATCGCCAAGCGCACCCCGACAACACGCACCTTGAGACTCCACATTGGGATTGTGGATTCATTTCCAAAACTCCTCAGCCTCGACATTCTTCGCCCAATCTTCGCGCACCATCCGCCGGTGCGTGTGACTTGCAGCGAGGGAAAGCTTGAAGACCTGCTCGGCCAGCTCGCCTCCCATCGGCTCGACGCCCTGCTCACCGATGAACCACCTCCCTCGAATGTGAAGGTAAAAACCTTTTGCCATTCGTTAGGAAAAAGTGGCGTGACCTTTTGCGCCTCACCAGCGCTCAGCAAAAAGCTCCGCAAACGTTTTCCTCAAAACCTTCACGAAGCCCCGATACTGCTGCCCACACAGAACACTGCTTTGCGCCGTGACTTGGAAAAGTGGTTTCGCTCCACGGAGATCGAGCCTGTGGTAGTCGGTGAATTCGAGGATGCTGCGCTGGCCAAAATCGTAGCGACAGAAGATATCGGAATTACAGTCGTGCCCACCGTTATCGAATCAGAGGCCATAGAGCGCTATGGCTTCGTCCCCGTCGGTAGAACTACGGAATGCCAGATACAACTCTACCTGATCACTGCTGAGCGGCGAATCGAGCACCCAGTCGTGGCGCTGCTTGCGAGAGAAGCAGGCCGGACACTGATTGGACGCCGGAAAAAGGCGAAACCAACCAGCGCTCGATCGAAAGCCGCACGCGGAGAGAAGTAGCGATTTCTCGGATCGTAAAACGAACGCTTACGAAGACAGAAACGCTCAATCCTCCGCAGTCGCCAGCTTCGCCAGCACGCTGAGGTCTTCGAGCGTCGTCGTGTCGCCTTTGATGATCTCGCCGGCGGCGACTTGCTTGAGCAAGCGGCGCATGATTTTTCCGCTGCGCGTTTTTGGCAGTGCATCGGTGAAGCGGATTTCGTCGGGCGTGGCGACCGGGCCGATGACGGTGCGGACGTGTTTCTTCAAGTCGGCGGCGAGTTCTTTGTTCGCGATTTTCCCGGTTTTTACGGTGACGAAACAGACTACGGCCTGGCCTTTCAGTTCGTCGGGTTTGCCGACGACGGCGGCTTCGGCGACGGACGGGTGCGAGACGAGCGCGCTCTCCACTTCGGCGGTGCCGAGACGGTGACCAGCGACGTTCAGAACGTCGTCTATGCGACCGACGATCCAGATGTAGCCGTCCTTGTCGCGGCGAGCGCCGTCGCCTGCGAGATAGTAGCCTTTGAATTCGCTCCAATACGTCTCTTTGTAGCGCGCTTTGTCGCCCCAAATGCCGCGCAGCATCGAGGGCCACGGTTTGCGGATGACGAGTTTGCCGCCCTGATTTGCGCCGAGTTCCTTGCCGTTGTCGTCCACCACTGCGGCGTCCACGCCGAAGAATGGCAGCGTCGCGGTGCCGGGTTTCGTGGGAATCGCGCCGGGGATGGGCGTGATCATGTGGCCGCCGGTTTCCGTCTGCCACCACGTATCCACGATGGGACAGCGCGAGCCGCCGATGACGCGGTGATACCACATCCACGCCTCGGGGTTGATGGGCTCGCCGACAGTGCCGAGCAGGCGGAGCGAGCTGAGATCGTGCTTTTTCACCCACTGGTCGCCCCATTTCATAAATGCGCGAATCGCCGTGGGCGCGGTGTAGAAAACGGACACGCCGTATTCCTCGATGATGCGCCAGAAGCGATCATTCTCCGGCCAGTTCGGTGCGCCTTCATACATGAGCGAAGTCGCGCCCATCGCGAGCGGGCCATAGACCATGTAGCTGTGCCCGGTGACCCAGCCGACATCGGCGGTGCACCAATAAACGTCTTCATCGCGCAGGTCGAAAACGTATTTGCAGGTCATGTAGGCGTGCAGCAGGTAGCCGCCGGTCGTGTGCAAAATGCCCTTCGGCTTTCCGGTCGAGCCGCTCGTGTAGAGGATGAAAAGCGGCGTCTCCGAATCGAGCGCGACGGCGGGGCAGTTTGCATCCACGTATTCGAGTTCGCGGTGCCACCAAACGTCGCGGCCTTCCTCGATATGCACGTCCTGCCCGGTGCGTTTGAAAACGATCACGCGCTTCACCGGCGTGTCCTTCGCCTTGAGCGCGTCGTCCACGTTCTTCTTCAAAGCGACAACCGCTCCGCGACGATAACCGCCGTCCGCAGTCACGATGATCGTCGCGCCGCTATCCAGCGCGCGATCCTTGATGCTCTCCGCGCTGAAGCCGCCGAAAATCACCGAGTGCATCGCGCCGATTCGCGCACAGGCGAGCATCGCCACCGCCGCCTCCGGCACCATCGGCATGTAGATGATGACGCGCGTCCCTTTCTTCGCGCCGTTGCGTTTCAGCACGTTTGCAAAACGGCAAACTTCGCGATGGAGTTGTTGATAGGTGAGCACGCGTTTTTCGCCCGGCTCACCCTCCCAGATGATCGCCGCCTTCGTTTTGCGCGGCCCGTCGAGGTGGCGGTCCAGACAGTTCTCCGACACGTTCAATTTCCCGCCGATAAACCATTTTGCGTAGGGGCATTTCCAATCGAGCACCTTCGTCCATTTCTTCTGCCAGCAAAGTTCCGCCGCCTCGCGCGCGAAGAACTTCTCCGGCTTTTCCACGCTCTCCTTCCACATTTTCTGATACTGCGCCATCGAGTTGATGCGGGCCTTTTTGGAAAACTCCTTGCTGGGTTTGAAGATGCGGTTTTCGACGAGGGTGGATTCGATGTTCTTGCTCATGACGTTGGAAAAGGTGGCGTGTCTAGCGGCGGCACGCCCGCGCGACAAGCCCTGCATGAAAGTTCGGCTAGACCGCCTTCACCATGAAGTAGTCATCCATCACGAAACCGTGGCCAATGTCGGCGAGGGCTTCGCTGGCGATGTGGAAGCCGGCTTTCACATATGCGGCGATGGCGCGGGTGTTGCGTTTGTTGACTTGCAGCCAGACTTCGCGTGCGCCGAGTGCGCGGGCGCGTTCGCAGACGTGGGCGAGGAGCGTGCGGCTGTGTCCGCGATGCTGGTGCTCGGGGAGGAGGTAGAGTTTGTTGAGTTTCACACGGCCGTCGTCCTCCAATTGGTAGGAGAGAAAGCCGATAGGCTCGCCGTTTTCCTCAATCAACTCCCACGGCACGCTCGCGGCAAATTCGCTGGCGAGCTGTTCGGCGGAATACATCCAGCCGAGCATGAATTCGATTTGCTCGCCACTGATGATGACGAGGTAGGATTCACGCCAGATGCGCTGCGCGAGGGTGCGAATCAGCGGGATGTCGGCAGCAGTGGCAGGGCGTAGATTCAAAGCGAGGGCTACGCTTGTTTGCGCCCGCCCATGAGCTTTTTGATCCAAATAGCGATGGCGATGACGCCGATGATGACGAATTTTTTCCCAGCGATGAGAGCGGTTAGAAGCACTTTGAAAAATCCGCTCTTGAGCAGGACGCCGCCCGCGATGAGTCCGGCGATGCCGTATTCAGCGATTTTGTCGCCTTCTTTGTAGTCCGAGTAGCGGTTGCCCTCTGTGAAATCCACCATACTGAGGATGCTTGGGGCTTTCTCTTTGATGTCGTTGAGTTGCGGCACTGCGGACATGACGCTGACTTCGAGGATTCCTTCGCGACCGAGAACGCGGATGTCGTAGTTGAGCTGCTGCACGGGGCCGTCCACATCGAACGCTTTTGCCCAATAGAGCTTGTGCGTCGCGCGGTCATAATGCGGCTGTTCGGCCCAGCCGGTGAGTTCCAGTTTTCCGTAGCCAGCCTTCACACGCTCATCGCTCCCGGCTTTGTGGGCCTGAATCAGTTCCTTGAGCATCTTGTCGAAATCAGTGGAGGCAAACTCCTCGTCTTTGACGTAGCCGTCGTCCTTCCATTGGAGGACTGCGACCCATGCGTTGCTGTCCAAAAAATTCACGCCTTTAGGCACAATCATCCCCATCGTGCTGCCGGCATCAGGCGGATTGCTCCAAATATCCACGAGCACCTTGCGGGCATTCGCTGGGTCGAGATAGCGGAAATCATCAGTGAGTTTGATTTTCGCCTTCCCACCGATGAGCGAAATCTCGCCCGCCGTGTATTCAATTTCACCGATGGTTTTAATCACACGCTGCATCTCGGCGATCTGTTTAGCGTCCGGTTGCGCGTCCTGTTTTTGTGCATGGAGCGTCGAGACGATGGCGAGGAGGGTGAGTAGCAGTTTTTTCATCAGTGGAAAATGAGTGAGCCGCACGCTACGCCGCAAAAGCCACGAGGGGGAAGCGCATTTTGCCTCAACTGTAATGCGCGTGGCCTTGGTAGAGGATGTTCACGAAAAACGTGAGAATCGGGTGAAATAAAGAGCCGAATACGCGGAACGCTACCATCATTCCGATGAACTGAATCGCAGGCGTCCACATCATTTGCTGGTAGGCTTCGGCTTTGCTGCCACGGAGGAAGAACAACGGGATGCACGAGCCATCGAGCGGTGGCAGGGGCAGCAGGTTGAAACAAAAAAGTAGCATATTCAGCGAAAAGGTGACGCCAAGCAGCGTGGCGGCGAGTTCCAGCATTTTTTCGGGACGCGCAGGAGCGACGAAATCGGCGAATTGGAACGATGAGGAGGCGACAAACCAACCGGCGGAAATTCCCACACGGATGAAAACTGCGGCAAGCACCGCGATGATGAGATTCGCCGCCGGACCAGCCATCGCCATGAGGCCAGCATGACGTGGATTGCGGGCCGCCCATTGTGGATCATATGGAGCGCTGGCCCAGCCGATCATCCATGTCGTCCCCTGGGCAGCGTAGTAGAAAAAGCTGATGATGGGGGCGAGAATCATCCCTACAGGCTCGCGCTTCATGTGCGGGATCGGGTCGAGGGAAACCTGCCCGCCTTCGTATGCAGTATCGTCCCCGAGCTTGTGCGCAGCCCACGCATGAGCCGCCTCATGGCAGACGGTCGAGTAGGTATAGACAAAATACCAAAGCAGCCCGAGGGCAAAATCAATTTGCGGCATGGCGAGGGTGCTAGCGGCTTTCCACGCTTTGCACAATGGCGCCGACAAATTTCCTGTCGTCTTTCAGCATAGAGACCTACCGCCAGAAATCGCGTCTTTTTCAAAAAAGACCTCCCTCACACAGAGCCCGTATTTTACAATTCCTTCACGCAAAAGTGCTAGTTGTTCACTATCTCGCTTGTATTCTGCTTGAAATAGAAGAAATTCCTACCAACTTTCACTTGCAGACTCTCCAAACCCACATAAATCCAAAGATATGAAGATCAAAACCCTCCATTTTTTAACCCTTGCAACAACGCTCGCTACCTCACTGATGGGAGTAGGTCAGGCACAGACAACAGCGACCACAACGCCTGTCGGCTATATCACCGTCACCATTCCAGGAGCTACGCCGCCTGTAATCCCAGAGGTGAACGTGGCCTTCGCCGTGCAACTCTACAATTTATCGGATTTCCAAGGCGCAGTGGCGACCGTCACCGCTCCAAACCAATTTACACTGACTGGCGCCAGTTTCACCGCTGGCGCATTTGCAACTGCATCCGCGCCGCGGGGCGTCCGTATCATGACAGGCGCACAGCAAGGTTTGCTGCTCCTAGTTACAGCAAACACCACGAACCAACTGACCGTTGCTCTTCCAAGCGGTGTAACAGACATCAATCAAGACAACTTAATAGACATCAATGACATTCTAGCAGTCGGAAACACAGTTCAGGTTCTTCCGATAAACACATTTGGCAGCCTTTTCGGGACAACTACGCCGCTATTGATGCCGGGCGAAACCACTGACGATGGCGATGTGGTGTTTCTTTTGTCAAAAGACGTTTCTGGCAACGATAAATGGCTCACTTTCTGGCACAATGGGACCAACTGGCGCCGCCTCGGAACGGGCGCGAATCAGAATAACACCATTCTATATCCCGACGAAGGAGTATTCATCGTGCACCGCGGCACCAGCCCAGTGACTCTTACAATGATGGGAACTGTTCCCAGCACAAACGAACAGACTGATTTATTTGGCAACGGTTCGACTTTTTTGGCGAATCGTTTCCCTGTGGATATTCAATTCGTAAACTCTGGCATCGATACAACCGCAAATTGGGTTAAAAATGAAGACGTGAACTTAGCGGATAAAGTCTATCTCTGGAACACCACAACCCGAATTTGGCAAACCTATTGGCACAACGGAACAAATTGGCGTCGCACTGGCTCAGGGGCAAATAAGAACACCGACCTGATTAAAGCTGGAAGTGCGGTGGTTATTTCCCGTCAATCTCCTACGGGTGCGGTTCTGACACAGGCCCTGCCATATACTCCCTAATTTTAGGTCTGAGAAAATGCGCGGGATGTTCCCAATAGAGGTTGCGCGAAAGCCGAACATCCGTATTAGTATATCGTTGGTATTTCCTGCCTCATACACGTCCTAAAGCGCTACATAATATAAATGAAAAAAAACGCCACTCAACGCAGTCGCAGAGCCATACGAATATGCGCTCTACCATTTGCTGTGTTGGTCGCGGTCAGTGTATCAGCCGCAGCAAACTCCTGGACTCAGGCTACCGATGAAGTTTGGAATACAGAAATCAATTACACGCCTTTACCATACGCAGAGGAGGCAGCAGCCTACAGCGTGATTGCTTCAGCAAAACCGAATTCTAAAAGCGCCGAATTTACGGTCTCCTCACTGGAAATACCTGCACATTCAGGACTGATTACCATCAGCGGGATGAACTCCCTTACACTCAATGGCGCAGGGCTGAATCGTGGCTCTGAAACGCAGGATTTTGCAGTCAAAGCCGTTCTGGCTTGCAGTGAAAGCCAGAATAATCCAGCGACAGCCAGTCGCCCATTTAATGCGTTAGCAAGTAAAGTGAACCTCAACAGGATCGCGGCAAATAATTTACTCTCAAAAGTAGCCATCGTCGCTTTTGACAATGAAGCAAAAAAGCCTACTGGAACCACACTAAGCGGACGACTCAGCGGTGCCACCAATAATGATCTGACTTTGGCTCCTATTTTGAGCGGGGGTATTCGCCCTTCGCGTGGCGGAGGGCCTTCATTCGGAGGGGGGAGTTCAGTTGGTAGTCTTGCAAAACGCAGTGGATCGAACGCTGGCAATTCCTCACACAGGGATGCACGCAGTTCGGATGCCGCATCCTTCCTCTCCGATAACGGAGAAAAATATACAGATAACAACCTCCCGCATTTAGTTCAAAATCATAGCGCTGAGGGTAGCTCAATCAGTCAGGAAGATAGTTATACCTCTCAGGTTTCTGACCCAAACAACCCGATTCCAAATAATATCTCCGAAGTCGAAGCAGTTAACGCAGGCAATTTAAGAGGAATCGCCTCACTAATAGAGCAAAACGACCTTTTTAAAGTCGCGCAAATCAAAGCTGGGATAAATTCAGAACTCACGAACCTCGGGCTTCCAAGGCAAAATAGCAGCAATAGCAGTAGTCTAAGCACGCCGGCGGGGAGCAGCCTCACCGCTTACAATCAGGGGTTTACACCTACCCAAATAACTCCAACTGCTTCAGTTAACTTATTTGCATCGACAACCATAGCCCAGAACTCGCCCAGAACAACACCATCCCTCAGCAGCATATCGACATTCGGTGACAAGTTCAGCAGTGCGACAAGCAGTAACGGCGAAACCGTAACGAGTATTACGATCGCGGCCAACGGGACAACCATTGAAACCAAGATTAGTTCTGCGCGAACGCTCGCAGCAAAGCGTGCCCCCTCCCTCGCAGCCGCGCCTCCTGTAGAAACGGATGTTTCTTTTGACAGTGGCAGCCTCTTTTTAAGAGATAATCTTGGTGTTTCACTCCCTGCCGGCGGCTCCGGAGATGGAGATGGTTTTGCTGTCCAGTTGGGATATTATGACGGAGCCAGCGTCGCTAATAATTTCGCCGGAAACTGGGTAGCTCTGACGGGGCAAAACTCCCTAAATACGGCTTTCGCAACATCTTCCATTGGCGATGGTGAAGGCTCGGACGGCCAGCTTTTCGCCCTCTATGGATTTAATAGCGCATTATCGAATACCTTCAACAATCTCCCTCCAAATGAAACTATTCCACTCTCTCTGCGCTTCTATAATGCGGTGCTGATTTCAAATGCCACACTTTTCAACGCCGTATCCAAGGACACATGGCTGTGGAAAACACCGGGGCCGACCTCTCCTTTTCCACCAACAGTTAATATGTCTCTTGCTGGCTCTGGGCATGAATGGCTGGGAGGACCGTCGTCTGCCTTCAACACTACTTTAGCGGTTCCTGAGCCCGCGACTTCGGCATTACTGCTGCTTAGCGCAGCAAGCCTCCTTGCATATCGCCGCCGTAGGGCTTGAAACCGCACTTGCATTACTGCGCATAAATTGCATTTTTAAATCAGACACTTAAAAACCATAAATTAACAAACTCCAAATACCCCAACCAAATCCCCGAAAATATGACCTTCTATAAAGATAAATCTTGTATCGGTTCCGCTCTACGTAAAATCAGAACTTCAACACTGATTACACTCCTGATGGCAGCAGCCGTTCCAAATTCTTTTAGCGCTAACCAAACAAGTGTAGCAATACAAATAGACCCACTGCCTTTGAGAGATAATCTAAACGTTCCTCTATTTTCTGGGGGGCCCGGAGACGGAGACGGGTTTGCTATCCAGCTAGGTTACTACGACGCAGCTACTACCTTAAATAATTTCTTAGGGAACTGGATTGCCCTGACAGGGCAAAACTCAGATAATACAGATTTTGCTACATCTTCCATTGGCGATGGCGATGGCGGCGATGGCCAGCTTTTCTCCCAATACGTATTTGATAGCACAATACCAAATACATTCCAAGATCTACCCGCCAGCGACAACGTCATTCCTCTTACCATTCGCTTTTACAATGCGGTGCTGATTTCAAATGCTACACTCTTCAACGCCGTATCCAAAGACACATGGTTGTGGAGAACACCTGCGCCATCTGCAACAGTTCCGCCTCAAATAAGTATGTTTTTGACGAGTGCAAACCAGTCAACACTTGAGTGGCAGGGAGGAGCCCCATCTGCCTTCAAAACTACTGTAGCAATTGTTCCTGAGCCTGCCACTGCTGCTTTGCTTGTGTTTGGTGTAGCGGGACTCCTAGGGCGTCGTCGCCGGGCTTAAACCGAACGAATCCCACACAATTCTGTCTTACGAAGGCAAGCCTGCGGGCTTGCCTTCGTATTTTTCAGACATAGCAATCCACACCTCATGCCTCA
>CAMBOD010000015.1 GCA_945868985.1 Prosthecobacter debontii
CAGGATACCTTTTCCGAGCACGAGCAGCATCGAGACGAGCAGCAAAATCTGCGGGATACTGGCGAGCGTGGAATAGACGTAGGTGATGACGTCGTCCACCCATCGGCGAAAGTATCCCGCAGCTAGACCGAGCAGCGTTCCGAGCACGATGTAAATGACGCTGGTAACACCGCCGAGCAGCAGTGCGGTTTTGCACGCGCGAAGCGTTTCTACGAGCGTATCGTTGCCGAGCGCGTTGGTTCCGAGGAGATGCGTGCCGACAACACGGTAGCGCTCTGCGGCTTTGATTTTCACCGGGTCGCCACTTGCCAGCGCTGCCGCATACTCGCCGTCCTGTCCTAATTGTATTTTTCCAAAAGGCGCGCTGTAGCTGCGCTCCTGCGGGACGTTGCGAAACATCCAGCCAAGCGCGCTTGTGGACTGACCGTCCTTGCGGGGAATCCGGATGATTTCCAGCGCGCCAATCAGCAGGTAGATGGCAATGATGACGCCAGCAAAAATACCGATGCGGTCACGTCTGAAACGCCGGAATGCAATGCGCCACTGCTCGTTTTTCGTTCCCATCCAAATGACCGCAGCGATCCCGACCGCACCCAGCGCAACGACACTGTTTTGCACGAACGGCTGCTCGAACCACTCGCTAAGTTTGGAAAAGATCGATTGGTCAGCCATGGTTCAACTCAGGCGGATGCGTGGGTCTGCAACGGCGTAGCAGATGTCAGTGAGGAGCAGACCGAAAAGATAGAGCAGCGATCCGATAAAGACAGCCGCGCGGACGATGGCGAAGTCCTGCTTTTGGATGGCGTTCACCACCAGTCCACCGAGGCCCGGAATGCCAAAGAAATTCTCGATGAGCAGCGAACCCATGATGAGCAGTGGCAGATGTGCGACGACGAGTGTGATGAGGGATATGGCACCGTTTTTCAGCACATGTTTGAAGAGCACGCCACGCCCGCTCACGCCCTTTGCCTGCGCGGTGCGGACATAGTCCTGTGCGATTTCCTCGAGAAAGATGGAACGATAAAGGCGAACATCCGAGCCGAGATAAATCACCGCCATCACGGTGACTGGCAGCATGAGGAAACGAATAGTCCCCCAACCTTGCAAATCGAAGCCAAAGGCCGGGCCCCATTTCAGCGTAATGGCCATAAGATTCTGCGCCGCGATAATGTAGGCCATGGGGACAATGCTCATCAAAACCGCGCACGCGATAGTCATGCCGGTATCCAATGCGGATGCGCGGTAGAGAACCTGCACGAGCGCGATTGCCACGGCGAGAAAGAGGCCGACAAGCATGGCCGGCATCGTGATCATCAGCGAAGGGATCATCCCTGATCTGATTTTGTCACCGATTGACTCACGGTTAAAATCCGACTCGCCGAGTTCGAAGGTTGCAAAGTTTTTAATCTGATTGATGAAAATCGAATCCCACCACGGCTTGTCTGCATGATGATAGGCAGAGTCAGCCCAATCTGTATTGATGATTACCGGTTTATCATATCCGCGTTCATGCAGCCAGTTGCTCACCTCCGCGGGCTTGGCACGCTGGCCGAGCTGCGCCTTGGCCATTGTCTCACGCGTCTGCATGACAAAGAAGAGGACGAAAGTGATCAGCATCACGCCGAACACGATCGGTATCACATAAAGCAGACGGCGGATGATGTAAGCGATCATGTCAGCGATTCCACTCGGCGCGCTTTTTTTCACGAAGCGCTGGATCAAGCCAGAGGTATTTGATGCCGCCTTCGAGCATCATGTTGTTGTGCGTGCGAGGTGCCCAGGGTTGGACGAGGGAGTAAAATGCTTTGTGGTTGGTGAGGATGATCGGGCAATCGTCGTTGAGCATATCCACCATTTTATAAGCAATGGCGAGGCGCTCAGGGCTGGGGTCCATCGTGGCCATTTGCTCGTAGAGCTTGTCGAAATCCGGGTTTTTGTAGCGGGAGATGTTTTTGCCCTCGGGCGGAAAATTCTTGCTGTAAAATAGCATGAAGAAGTTTTCGGGATCAGGGTAGTCAGCGCCCCATCCTGTCAGGCTCGATATTTGGAAGTTCCCTTTGTCCTCCTTCTCAATCTTTTTCGCGAAGGTGTTTTCGATGACGCTCACTTTGATGCCGAGTTTTTCAAAACACTTCTGTTCAAACTCCGTCATCATCCGCTGATCCGATCCACTCGCGCTCGTATCCAGCACCAACTCCAGCGGGCGCCCTGTCTTCGGGTCAATCCCGCCAGGATAACCCGCCTCGGCGATGAGTTGCTTTGCGCGGTCGAGATTGAAGCTCATTGGATTCCGGTAGTCTTTCCGAAAACCAGCAAAGCCCGGCGGGATGATCTGCTGCGCTACTTCGCGCACCCCGTTGAAGAAAATTTCGTTTTGCGTGGATGCGTCCGTCGCGCAGGCGAGCGCCTGCCGGAGCTTTTTATTTTTCCCGAGCAGCGGGTCGTCCATGTTGATGCTCGTGTAGAAAGTGGACACATCCACGTCCTTTTCCAGACTCACTCCACGTGCGAGCAATTCGGGCGAGAGTTCATGCGTCGCCGTCACTACGGTCGTATAGGCGTCGGTGCTTACACCGAAGCTATCGAGGTAGCCCTGCTTGGTAAGCAACCATGCGGGAGTCGGCTCCCGCAGGATGCGGATTTGCACTTCATCAATAATCGGCAGCGGCTTACCGGCGAGCGGACGACAAGCGGGGTCACGTTTGGGCTCCCATCCTTCTGTTGGAAATTTCGTCGTGATGTATCGCTCATTTCGCACGAGGCGGAAGTTATTGTCATGATCACTCCTCTCGTGAACGTAGCGAAACGGCCCCGTGCCGACAGGATGCCACTTGAATCGTTCGCGCCTTTTGCCGTTGTGCTGCTCTCCATCGTAAAACTCCACTGCCTCGCGGGCTACCGGGCAGGTGAAGTGCATCGCCATCCAATAAATGATCTGCGGATACGGCTTCATGAGATGCACCTTGAATGTGTGCGAATCCACCACTTCCAAGGCCGGGAAAGGAGCCGCGTAGTCAAACTTGCCTCCGTTTTTTTGCGCCGCCTCGTTCGCGCCTTTCATCCCGACAAGATACTCCCACAGCGAGGAAAGAACGGGGCATTCCGTTTTCGGATCGGCGATCCGCTGCCACGTGTAGCGCACATCCGCCGCAGTAACTTCGCGCCCCTTGCCACCGGGAAAACACGGATCGTCGTGGAAAAATATCCCTTTTTTAAGGCGACACAGATAAGTCACCCCGCCATTGGCAGTAGCCTGTTTTTCAGGCATCGCCTCCAACATGCAGGGCATCAATTCGTAGGGGTCTGTCTTGAATGGATGATACTCCAGCAGGCAGTCATAGACCGGCTCCAGCACGCGGCGGCTCATCTGATCGTAAGCCTCCTGCGGGTCGAGCGAGCGCGGTGCTTCAGTTTGGTAGGTGTAGCGAATCAGGGGCGTTCCCCCATCTCTGCCGCGCTCGACCACCGGCTTTGGGTGCGGATCATTATCGCACGAAGCAAGTAAGAGCGTCGCCAGCAGGCAAAGTGCGCGAGTAATTCCGGTGAACATCTGCGCTGCGTGTATCGGGCTTATCTTGTGGACGCCAAGCACGAATCGCCGAGTATTTCCGCCGATGCCCGGCAACTTACTCGCTGGCCTGCATCGCCTTGATCTCATCACGCAGTTTCGCCGCACGTTCGTATTGCTCCGCATGCACAGCCTGCTCCATTTCACGACGGAGTTTTTCGAGCGGGCTGAGCGGTTTCTTTTCACGCAGTTCCTTGAGCCATTCACGCAGACTGGTCGCCTCGGCATTTTCGCCGTCTTCATCGTCATGCCCGGAATCGCGCAGGAAACGCTCGATGGTTGCGATCCCTTTTTCCACAAGCGCGATGGCGGATTCCATGTCTTCCTTGTCGAGCGCGAGATGCGCCTTTGCTCGCGTGTTCATCATGAGCACGTAGGGACGAAACTGCTGCACGGACCACGACAGCTCCTCTGCGGACGCATATTTCGCCACAAACGTGAACATATCGAGATTGCGCTTCGTATCGCGCACGACGGCCTGCCAGTCGCCCATTTGGAAGAATGCGAGATAGCGATGGTAATACTGAATGCCCTCGGCCTGTAGGTCGCCGATCTCTTCGGGTGTGAGTTGAAAACCCGCACCGACATTTTTTGCGCGCTGCTGGTGGAAATCGAGCAGGCTTTCGCAATCCTCGGGCGTCTGTCCGTCCGGGCGGCCAGTGACCTCCATCTGGAGAACGCCCATGTCCAGCCGAAGCTGAATCTTGGGACGCCCGTCGGCACCTTCGATTTTCCTCACTTGAAGCTGCCCCGGTTCGTAAGGCCAGTCGCGCAGCAGTTCGCTCAGATCAAAACTCATTGGCCGACTATCCAAAGCTGGGCGCGTGTGTCAACCGATGCGCTACTTTCCGTTAAAATGCAGATACGTGTAGCCCTTGAGTGCTTTCTCGTAGCTATTCAGCAATCGGATCGCTTCGGCGGGCTTCAAGCGGTCACATTTGATCGCCGCATCCACCTGCGCCTTCATCAGTCGGTTCATCTCGGCTTCGTCCCATTGCGTCATGCTCAAAACACTCGCGATAGTGCTGCCTTCGAGCGTTTCTTCGATATACCAGCCACACTCTTCGTCCTCATCGAGGAAGACGTGCGCCTCATTCACGCGACCGAAGAGGTTGTGAAAATCACCCATGATGTCCTGATACGCGCCCATCAAAAAGCAGCCGATGTAGTAAGGATGACCGGGCTTGAGACGATGGAGCGGGAGCGTGTCCTTCACGTCTTGCAGGTCCACAAATTTGCTCACCTTTCCATCGCTGTCGCAGGTGATGTCCACGAGCGTCGCCTGCCTGTCCGGCGCAACATCGAGATGATGCACGGGCATGATCGGGAAGAGCTGACCGAGCGCCCAGTGATCGAGCATGGATTGGAAAACGGAGAAGTTGCAGACGTATTGATCGGCAAGTGCGATCTCGAGTTCCTTCACTTCGTCGGGGAGAAATTTCATCCCTTGTGAGTGCTCGACCACTGCGCGCGCGATTTGCCAGAAGACTGTTTCGATGCGGGCCTTTGCGTCGAGTTCGAGCAGACCGAGATCAAACATCGCCTGCGCTTTTTCCTTCACCTCCTGCGCATCATGGAACGTCTCCATACGATTCTGCCGCGTGATGCCGCGTTTCAATTCAAAGATGCTGGCGACGAGTTTTGGATCATTCGCTTTTGGTTCGGTGACGACCGTCTCACGTTCCTTCTCAATGCTGCCGAATGCCTCCACGATGAGCACACTGTGGTGCGCGACAATGGCGCGTCCGCTTTCAGTTATGATTGTGGGATGCGCGACTTTTTCGTCATCGCAAACCTCCATGATGTTCCAGACGAGATCGCGCGCGTATTCTTGGAGCGAGTAATTCGTGCTGCTGTCGAAAGCCGTGCGCGAACCGTCGTAGTCCACACCAAGACCACCGCCGCAATCGAGATAGCCGATGGCGTGTCCGAGCTTGCAGAGCTTCGCATAAAAACGCGCGGCCTCGCGGACTGCGCGCTTTACCGTGCCGATGTCGGGCACCTGCGAGCCGACGTGAAAGTGAACGAGCTTTAAACAGTGTCCGAGATTCGCCTCGCGCAACATTTCGCTGGCAGCCAGCAACTCCGCCGTGCTGAGCCCGAACTTCGCGTTTTCGCCACCGCTCAGCGCCCATTTACCAGCACCTTTCGCAAGCAAGCGCACACGCATTCCAATCCACGGCTCGACTCCCATCTCGCGCGAGACTGCGAGGATTTGCTGAAGCTCCTCGAGTTTCTCCACAACCATGATGACGCGCTTGCCGAGCTTCGTTCCGATGAGTGCATTTTGAATGAACGTGGCGTCCTTGTAGCCGTTGCAAATAATGAGCGACTCTGGATCACGATGAATGGCGAGCGCTGCGAGCAACTCGGGCTTGCTGCCCGCCTCGATGCCGAAATGAAACTCCTCCCCCGCCGCCATGATCTCCTCCACGACTTCCTGCAGTTGATTCACTTTGATCGGGAACACGCCGCGATAAACGCCCTGATACTTGAACTCCTCGATCGCGCTCGCAAATGCGCGGTTGATCGTCTCGACGCGATGGCGCAGCAGATCCTGAAAGCGTAGCACCATTGGAAAAGTGAGGCCCTGCTCTTTCGCCTCGGCGACGAGTTCCATGATGTCTATCGGTGTCTGCGTGTCCTGCGTGGGAAACACCTGAACGTTGCCTTTTTCGTTGATGCCAAAATAGCCGGCACCCCAGCGATCTATGTTATAGAGCGACGTTGCTGCTGATATGTCCCAATTCTGCTGCTGCATTTGTGGGCGCGCGATTATGGTAAAGAGGCGGCGTGCGCAATCATGCTGTGAGAAAATATTTCGTTACCTCGCCAGTCATCACTTCTGCACAGTGCGCAAAAGCACATCGCCGACTTGTAAATCGAGCGCCTGCTCTGCCACTCGCAGGAAGCCCGTGCTTTGATCCGTGAGCGCCACTTGCAGTTTTCCAACACTCTTTTTAGGCGCAGTGAGTTTGTATTGTTTGAGAAGTTTTTGCACAGCCAGCGCGGTGTTCTGCGCGGAATCTACGAGGGTGATTTTCGGTCCGACGAATCGCTGAATGGCAGCGCGCAGCAGTGGGTAGTGCGTGCATCCGAGCACAAGCGTGTCCACATCGTGCTGCAGCATTTTTTCCAAATAGCGCGCTATGACCGAGTCGGTGACTGCATCCTCGATCCATCCTTCTTCGATCAACGGAACAAAAAGCGGACACGCCTCGCTGAAAACTTCCAACTCGCTGTCCAATTCCTCAATCGCACGCTCGTAAGCACGGCTATTCACCGTCGCCCTTGTGCCGATGACGCCGATTTTGCCGCTTCGAGTCGCCTTCACCGCCGCCTGCGCGCCGGGCTCGATCACTCCGGTCACCGGAACACGCAAATCCAATTTCAACTGCGGCACACCGAGCGCACTCGCGGTATTGCACGCGACCACGATGCACTTCGCGCGTTCTGCAAGCAGCAGCCCCGCAAGTTCCACGCTATATCGCTCGATGGTCGCCTGACTCTTCCCGCCGTAGGGAACGCGCGCTGTATCACCGATGTAAAAGATGCTCTCGCCCGGCAACAATTCCCGCAGAGCAGCAACGACTGTCAGTCCGCCAATGCCCGAATCAAACACGCCTATCGGACGCGCCGCTTCGTTTGGCTTGGTGGGTTTTGTTTTGCTGGATTTCACGATTAATCGGATGAAAGGCGGTATGCACATTCATGTGCAAGCGCAGTGAATTTTATTGCGAACTAGGTGGCTCGATAGGCGCTGGCTTCGGCGGTGCTATCTTTGGGGGCTCGGGCGCAGCGACACGCTCCTCCTTGGGCTGGTTACCGACGGCGCGCTTGTAGTTTTCAACTGCCGAAAAAATAGCCTGTGCAAGCGTCTGCCGATAGATCGGCGTTGCGATGAATTTCGCGTCGTAGGGATTTGACTGGAAACCACCCTCAATCAGCACTCCGGGAATCGTGAGATCTCGAATGACGACGAACCGCGCACGTTTCAGTCCTCGATCAAACATCCGCGTCTTCACCACCAGCGCGGCGTGTGTCGCCGTCGCGAGCGCGATGTTTTCGGCATCGTGTGCATGGCCCGCGCACTCGACGAAATCGCTAATGGAAGGACCGTCGGCCATCATCGAAGGAACACCGCGTGGCGCGAGCGTGTAGGTTTCGACACCAGTGCCGTAGCCTCCAGCATTGAAATGCACGGAAACAAAAATCGCGCGGCGATACTTGTTGGCGATTCGCACGCGATCATCGAGTGGAATGAACGTGTCATCGCTCCGTGTAAGCACGACTTTATATCCCGCAGCCTGAAGCAACGCCCGGGCACGTTGCACAGTATCGAGCGCAAAAGTTTTTTCCCCACCCCATTGGCTCATCGCACCGTTGTCGTGACCTCCGTGGCCGGCATCGAGCACCACCGTGTCAATCGGCTGCGCATTTTTGATTTTGCTCGGCCTCATCACCGGCTCGATGAGCTTCACGAGATCCATGCGAGAGATGCATATCTTTCCGCCATGCTCAACGGCCGGATAGCTGAGGATGAACTTGAGGTTATTGATATAGAACTCCGCCGAGTTCATCGTCGCACGGAGGCTACGCACGCCAGAGCTTACGGTGAGTTCCTTTTCTGTGCGCTTCACCTCTTTGAGCCCGTAGAAATCGGCGATGTTATCCATGTCGAGATAGTCGCGTCCGCCGACTTGATGCACGGCCCAATCCCCCGCGTTGGCAAGGCGGGCGATGAAGACGAGCAATAGACAGATAATCCGGCGCATGGGCGGCGGGAAAATAGGAAACTCACTCCACATGGCAAGTGCCACGCGAGCGCTACACGACTTTTAGTTCTGCGTTGGTATTCGCGTCGTGAATGGTGAACTTCTCGTGGTGATACGCCGGGTCAGGCCGGAACGTTAGCCGTGCGGCGTATTTCCTTTCAATCTCCACAAGCAGTTCTTCATCTTCCTTTCGCAGACGTTCGAGCACGAGCGGGTGCAGTTGCACGCGGACTTCGTGGATATCCACGTAGAACTTCATCACTCGATGCAGTTCGCGCTGAATTTCGACACTCAAGCTCGTAGAACTCTTCACCGCGCCGCGACCATTGCAATACGGACACGGCGTGAAGACGGAGCCGCTGATGCTCTCGTGCGCACGCTGGCGCGTCATTTCCATGAGTCCGAGCGGACTGATGGGCAGAATGTGCGTCTTGGCCTTGTCTCGCTTCATCCGATCTTTCATGCGCTGGAAGACCTGCTGCTGATCACGACGGCTCTTCATATCAATGAAGTCACCGATAATGAGGCCGCCCATGTTGCGCAGGCGGAGCTGGCGAGCAATGGCGTCGGCTGCTTCGAGATTTGTCTGTAGGATCGTTTTCTCCACGTCACGACTTCCTTTGTTGCGGCCAGTGTTCACGTCAATGGCGACGAGCGCCTCGGTTTCATCAATGACGATGTAGCCGCCGCACGGCAGCCAGACTTGACGATGGAATGCGTCTTCGATCTGCCGCTGCACGCCGTAGCGCTCGAAAATCGGCACAGGCTCGCGGTAGTGCGTGATTCGGTTCACGCTGCGCTTGCTCACCTGCCCGACGAGTTCCTTCATCGTCTTCACGCTCGCCTCGTCATCGCAAACAACCTCCTCGATTTCATCGGTGAGAAAATCGCGCACCGTGCGCTCAACGAGGTCAGGCTCTTGAAACACGCACGCTGGCGCTTTCTTCTGCTGCATCTGCTTTTCGATGCCGCGCCATTGCTCGATGAGGTAAGCGATATCGCGCACGAAATAGCGCGCTTTTTGTCCCTCACCGACAGTGCGAATGATCACACCCATGCCTTCGGGGATGGCTAGCTCGCGAAGAATTTTCCGAAGGCGCTCACGCTCCTTCGGGTTTTCGATCTTCCGCGAAATACCGCACTGATCCGTGTAGGGCATCAATACGAGGAAGCGGCCGGGCATCGAGATGTTCGTGGTGATGCGCGGGCCCTTGGTGCTGATGGGGCCTTTGGTCACTTGCACGAGCACTTCGCTGCCGACTGGATAAATGCTCGGGATGTCCTTCGATGTGATGCGCTGCTTCTGCTTGCGCTCGCCGCGATCCACTTCCTCGATGCCGGCATCGAGTGCTGCGGGAAGTGCGTCCCAGAAATGGAGGAAGGCGTTTTTTTCGTAGCCGATGTCCACGAACATGGCCTTGAGACCGTGTTCAATGTTGCGAACGCGGCCTTTGAATATGCTGCCTACGATGTTCCGATCGTCGGTGCGCTCGATGTTATATTCTTCGAGCACTCCGTTCTCGAGGAGCGCGACGCGCTTCTCCAGTTTTTCGACGTTGATGATGAGTTTGTTGCCCGTTGGGCGTGGTGCGAGTCCGATGAGTTGTTTCACTTTTTTTATTAAGGAAATTGTGGTTTGAGTGATTTTACGAAGCACTGGCGGGATATTTGTTAGCGGCGAGGGCCACCGTTGGTTGGTTGTGTTGGTTTGTTACTGGGGCCGAAAATTCTCTGCCAAATACTTGGCTTGCGCATGCCGCCGACCTGTCCGCGCGCATCTGCGGGAGCACTCACGTCGGGTCGCGCGCCTGATGTGTCATTGCCACTGGGCTTGAGCGGCCCGTCAGCGTGCTCGGCTGTTTCTTCGTCATCCGCGACGCGACGGCTATCTGGGCGTTGGTCTGTGCCGGTGAATGCCGTAGCGACGAGTTTGTTGAGTGAGCCGTCTTCCTTGAGAGTGATCTCGGAGATTTGCTCCAGACTGCCGAGCTGTGGATTCACCCATGCGATTTGCGGCGAATATCCGGCTTCGAGCGCGAGGCATTCTTTTAAGATTTTTTGCGCCACAGGAGCAGCCACGCCGCCGCCGGATTTCGCACCCTGAATCATCACGCAGATCGCGTATTTCGGCTGTTTGTATGGCGCGAAGCACATGAACCAGACGTGGTTGTCCTTCACGCGCTCGTTGCCTTCCTTTCTCCAAAACTGAGCAGTGCCAGTCTTGCCTGCGACTTCGACGCCTTTGATCTGCGCGCGCTTGCCAGTGCCACCGGCTTCATTCACGACGCGCCACATTCCACGACGGATTGATTCGATTTGATCCGCAGTGACTCCCAGATCCCGAAGATTACTGCGGACTTTTGGCTCCACGGGCACTGCAAAACTGCCGTCTCCATCGCGCACGTCACTGCCTTGCGAATCCACGATACGGGAAACGAGTCGCGGATAATAGCTCGTGCCGCCATTCGCAAGCGTCGAACAAACCATCGCGATTTGGAGTGGTGACGCCTCAACTTCGCCCTGACCGATGGAGACGTTTGCGGTGTGCGATGCACTTTTCACCATCGCTGCCTGACCAGTCGCCGTAAGCCACTTCGGGCCGGGCAAGATGCCGCCGTGCTCACCGCTCAGCGCAATGCCCGTCTTCGTGCCGAGGCCCAGTGCTTCACCGACGCTCTCGATGGCCTGTATGTTCGCTGCATTTCCGAGTTGGAAAAAGTAGCAGTTGCATGAGTTTTTGATCGCACCTGAAAGGTCGAGCGTGCCGTGCGCTCCTTTTCCGAAAATCCAGCATTTCATCGCACGGTTTCCGTAGGTAAAACTACCCGAGCAATTGTAAGCACGACTAACCGGAATGCCCGCGCTAAGACCTGCGAGCGCAGTGACAGCTTTGTATGTCGAACCCGGTGCGTATCCTTGCACCGCGCGATTGACGAGTGGGTCAGCTATGGCGTCGTCGAGTCGCTGCATGTCTTCGGCACTGATTTTCGGGACGAATATATTCGGGTCATAGTCCGGCACGCTTGCCATCGCGAGGATGTCGCCGTTGTTGGGATTCGTCACCACGACAGACCCGCGACCTACGTCCGCCTGACGAAGTGTCTTTTCGACGATCATCTGAATGCGTGCGTCAATCGTCAGATACACATGGCTGCCCGGCGTAGGCGCGACTCGTTCGATCTCGGCACCGATTTTATTTTTTACCGTGCGTTCGAGCACACGCTTCCCTGACTTGCCACGCAGGTATTTATCGAAAGTGAGTTCGACATTTGAGCGACCCACCACATCCGGTTGGTAGTAGGTGAACGCTTTGATGTCCGCCTCTTTATTGATGTCCTCAGGCGCGCCAGTGTAGCCGAGCACATGAGCCGCAAATGCGCCGTAAATATATTGGCGAACGGGGCGAACCGCCACCTCGACCCCGGAAAGTCCCGCATCGTTTTCGGAAAGACGCGCGATGGAATCGAAGTCCACATCATCGAGATAGGCGAAGGGCACCTGCTCATTGGTGCGAAAGTGGCGTTCGAGCTGTGCGGCATTGTAGTCGCGCGCGAGATCCAACTTCTTGAGCGACGGGATCACCGTGCTGTTCACAATTTGCACGATATCCGCGATCTTGCGGTCTTCGAGCATGTCGTTGTTCGTCGTGCGGAAAATGGAGACGGGCACTTTGCCGGCGTTCATTTCGCGGTAGCCGCGCTCCATTTGTGGAAGGTAAAAATCCACGCCGTAGCTGCGGCGGTTGCCGACTAGCGTGATGCCGTTGCGGTCGCGGATTTCGCCGCGCACACTTGGAATTCTGACGGTCACGAACGAACCCTTTTTCAAACGCTCGCTCCATTTTTTCTGCCGCGTGACCTGCTCATACCACAGCTTCGCGCTAAGCACGCCCAGTCCGCCCACCATAAAAAGGCCGAGTGCAAGCACGCGCCACGACAAGCCCGAGAGCAGTCTGAAATTACGGAGCTGGCGAAATGGTTTATCCATCATTCGCTTTGCGCCACACGGGCGCGCTCGAAGTGGCCGAGGCGGCGGCCAATCCAGTTTAAACCGAAAAATACCAGCGGCGCGATCAGCGCGGCGGCTAGACCACTGCCAGCGATACGGCTATCACGCGGCCATACAAGCTCGAACGGTTCACGACGAAATGTGATGACGACAAATTCAATCAGTTCCATGAGCGAAGTGAGAACGCCAGTAAGCAAGCAGTGAATCTGCCATCGCCCGCGAATGAAGAGCGGATGCAGTCCGTTCATCACCGCGCCGAGTCCGCCGTAGAACAGGATGTGCCATCCAAAAAAAACATCCATTTTTCCATCCACGGGAATTGCGGTGAGGCAGTCACTCATCAACCCCGCACAGAAAGCCATCGCCAACATCCCCCAGAGAGGGAGCGCCGCGGCGGCGTAGAAAAAAACAACCGTCATCACGAGCACCTGCCCGCCAAGCCCCGGAAACGATCCGATAAAATGCTCGAGCACCAGCGCGAAAAACATGAGCACGACTAGAAGGGCGGTGAACATGGCTACCGATTCACGTTCGCTTTCATGCCCGTCTTGATGAACACATCCGTGAGCGCCACGAGATCCACGACGGGCTCGATGACAGCCTGCCCGTCGAGTTCGCGCGATTTGAATTCGAGAACATGGCCGATGAGCACTCCAGCGGGATAGACGTTCCCCGCGCCGCTGGTAAAAACTTTTTGCCCCGGCTGGAGGGATGCGTATTTGGATACGAAATTCAGCGTCATGCGCGGCTGACGATTAGTCGCAGTGCGTTCGCCGCGAACTTCCACACGCACAATCCCCTGCTCTTTCGTGCCTTCGATGGTTGCTGCAACTTTGCAATTTTCATCCGTGATGAGCAGAACCGTCGCGGCGTGCTCGGCGGCCTGAATAACCTTTCCGACGAGGCCGTCCGCCGTGAGCACCGGCATATCAACCCCCAGTCCATCCGCCGTGCCCTTGTCCACTTCGATGGTGTTCCACCAATTTGTGATCGGTCGTCCGATGACTCGCGCCGGGATGAGCGTGAAGGCTGACTGCGCCTGATAGCCGAGTGATTTTTTGAGCTGATGATTTTCCGACTCCACTCCGCGCAATGCCTGGTTCTCCGCGCGGAGTTGCGCGAGTTCGGTTTTATACTTCGTATTTTCCGACTCCAAATCGCTGATTTTGCGCGTGCCGTTATTGTAAGTTTTTATACCGGAATCGAGCTCAGCTCCTTTGCGCAAAAATGGTGAGATTAGACTGAGGAATCCCGATTGCAGGCGCATGCGGCTGCGCGGATTGATCAGGACGATGAGCAACACCGCTGCGAGGAAACACGACACGGCGATGATGTTTGCGCGGCGTTTCATGTGTGCAATAGCGGCGACTCCGCCAACGCTGTTCTCTGCGCGGCTTCCTGTCGGCTGGTGTTCATCGGCTTGGCCGTTTAGCTATTCCGCCACTGGCGGTCAGTGGCTGTGACCTGCCGGAGGAATTTCATTTCGCTGAGTGCGCGGCCTGTTCCTTCGGCTACGGCACTCAGCGGATCCTCGGCAATATGCACCGGCAGACCCGTCTCCTCGCTGAGAAGACGATCCAACCCGCGCAGTAGCGCACCACCGCCGGCGAGCACGAGTCCACGATCTACGAGATCGGCGCTCAGTTCGGGCGGGCAGCGCTCCAGAGTCACGCGCACGTTGTCCACGATGGTGGAAATCGGCTCCAGCAGTGCTTCGCGCACTTCCTGCGAAGTGATGCTTAGCGTTTTCGGCAGTCCCGCTACGAGGTCGCGTCCCTTAACCTCCATTGTCGTCT
>CAMBOD010000016.1 GCA_945868985.1 Prosthecobacter debontii
AAAGGACTGCGAGATTGTAGTGTGAGTCTGCTAGTTTCGGATCGAGTTCGATGGCGCGGCGCAACTCATCCTCACCTGCGGAATACCACCCCCTCCGACCAAGTGTGACGCCGAGGAACTGGTGCGCCTGCGGATTTTTCGGCGCGTAAAGAACAGCCTGTGCGAGGTGGGCGAATGCAGCGTCGAGTTTCTCCCGCTGATAGGCATTGATGCCGAGGACGAGCCACGCCGTGGCGTTCTCGGGGTCCTTGCTAATGATTTGTTTGAGGTGGCGATCCGAGCTGTCGAATTGCTTCAGACGCTGTTCGACGAGGGCGAGATTGAGAAGTGCGGGTGCGTTGTTCGGTGCGAGTTCGAGGACTTTCTGGTAACCGAATTTCGCCGTGACGAAATCGCCACGCTGAAATGCCACGAGCGCTTCATCGTGGAGTTTTTGCGCGTCGTCCTTTTTCACGACGTCGGCTGTCGGCTCGGTTTTAGGAACGGCAGGGACTGCTGGAACTGCTTTCGCAGGAGCTGGCTTAGGTTTTAGCGAAGGCTTTTTCTTTTCCGCTGCCGCTGCGGTGCAGCAGAGCGCAAAGGCGAGCAGGCCCCTGAAAAACAAATTCGCCGACGATGCGATCATTTCGCCGAACCAAGTTCGCGCGCACGCTGCGTAGCGGCACGCACTGCGGTGATGAGTGCAGAACGGAGGCCGGCTTTTTCCAACGCCTCAAGACCCGCGATAGTCGTGCCGCCCGGGCTGGTAACCTGGTCGCGCAACGCGGCGGGATGCAGGCTGCTTTTCAAAACCATTTCAGCGGAGCCAGCGACGGTCTGAGCAGCGAGCTGGAGCGCGAGATCACGCGGTAGGCCCATGAGCACACCGCCGTCGGCGAGTGCTTCAATGATAGTGTAGATGTAGGCGGGGCCACTGCCGCTGAGACCGGTGACTGCGTCGAGCAGTTCTTCTTTGACCTGCACAGCGAGGCCGACGCTGCCGAAAATTTTGCGCGCCGCGTCTGCATCTTCGGCGGTGGCGGTGGTTCCGCAGGAAAAAGCGGCGGCTCCCGCACCGATGAGGGCGGGTGTGTTCGGCATCACGCGGACGATGCGCAGACGTTCACCACCTGCGGCTTCGAGTTTTGAAATCGGAAGTCCTGCGACGATGGAAATAAGGAGTTTGGTTTGCTTGCCACCTTCGCTGCGCCACGCCCAGCTCATGGAGCTCTCCATTTGCTGGCCGGGGATTTGTTGGATGGCAACAAGCGCATCGCCCGGTTTCACGGCTAGCACGATGGCGTCGCTCGCAGCAAAAACCTCTGCATTACTCGCAGCAGTGGCAATGCCGGTTTCCTTGGCGAGTTTTTCCACGACCGGCACGATGCTGTCGCTCGCGATGATATCGCCGGGCTTGCACACGCCGGCCTTGATGACGCCGTGAACGAGTGCAGTGGCCATTTTTCCTGAGCCGATGAAGCCGAGTTTCATGGCCGCAGGAAATAGCGGGCGCTGCGTGGAATGGAAGCAAATGCCGCCGAAGAATCAGGGCACCCAGACGGTGACGACGCCTTTGGTGTTGTCGGTAAAGGTCGCAAGCGCTGCGTAGCCGCCGGCAAAATTGGTGGAGTGGCTCTGCCCAATCGAACCCAAAACGGCTCCAAGCATTTTGAATGATTTGATTGTTTTGGAGGCATCGCCGATTTGCACAGTCACACCCTCGCGTAGGGCGAGATAAAGCGTGCCATCACTACCCTCGGCCCACAGGCCCGTGTCATTGGCGGCGGTGACGCCGCCGACCTTTGGCTTCAGCGTGGCAACGAATGCAACGCCGTTATTGCCACTACCTGTCCATGCGAAGGATTTGAACAGACTGAAAACCCCGTTCGTGCCCTGCGCCGACAAACCTTTGCGCGCGAGAATGCCACGAGCGCCTGCTGGGTTTACACGGAAGAGAATTGTGTCTGTCGTGAATGTGACACCACCGAGTTTTGGTGTCAGTTTACTGATGAATGCGTTGCGGTTTGAGTCGCCCCCTGCAGGATCACTGAAACTGCCATACGCTGCACCACCGAGATTGGGGACCGTCACTCCTTCGCGCGCGCTGACGCTCAGAATACCCGATGCACTGCGGGAAAGGATCACGCTGTCACTATTCTTGGCCGCGAAAAGCTTCGCCTGAACGGTGATACAGCCGTCGTCCGAAAGCGTAGGGAGATTGAACGACGAGATGGATGCGCCGGTTTCCGTGTAGAAAATGCCGGTGCGCAAAATAGTTTCTTTGCTTCCGTCGCTATTGATGCGGATGAGGGCGGAGGATTTATCCGTGAAACCGACACGCGCGAGCACTGCGCCTGTGTTATTGAAGCCGCGCCGCTGATCGAGCGTGCCGACACCGCCAGGGCCGAAGACGGCGAACGTCTTGATGGTTTTCTGCGAACCAGCCACGTCCAACTGCCCGCCTTCGCGGAGGAGAAGAGAGACACCGCCCGCACCATCTTCACGCCAAAGCGTAGAATCTGTGGCGACACTGACTCCGCCGAGACTGGCGGTGAAAATCACGCGCCCATCATCGGGCAACGCGATGTCGGAAAACTTGGAAAAAAACGCGCCTGATATTCCGGGCGCTGGATCTTTCTGCCGCGACACAAGGCGCATCGCACTTCCATCGTGCGCCCAAATTCCATCCGCTGTGCCCTTCGTTGCGGCGAGAAGACTGGCTTTGAAAGCAATGTCGCCTAAGGAACTGACGATGGGATTCCCGAATTTGGAGAACGCCAAAGCGGTGCCCTCGGCGGGACTTCCATCGTGGACAAGCACCGTGGGCGTGCCTCCGAACAAAATTCCACTATGCATTTTCTTATCGGGCGAGCGATAGGTGGCGCTGAAAGCCGTGCGCCCGTCCGCGGCTATGGACGGCTGTCCAATCACTATAAATACAGTGCCCGTGGGCTCGCCCGAGACGGCACCATTTTTCGAGGCGATACCGTATGCGGCGGGCTGTGCGATGCGGACGGTGACGTGACCAGAGGCCGTGTTATTGGCTGCGTTCTTCACGGTGTAGGTGAAGGTATCGCTGTTGAAAAAGTTCGGACCCGGTGTGTAGGTGAGCTTAGTTTTGTCAGCGCTGATCGTGACGGTGCCGTGCGCACCGTCTGTGGCGGATTCAATGATGAGCGGAGGAACACCATCGGGATCGGAGTCGTTTGCCAGCACACTCGCGGCAACGTTGGGCGCGATGGTGTCATCACCTGCTGTGATTGGGTCGGCAACTGATGCAACGTTGATTGAGATGGTTGCGGGAGACGAATCCCCGAATCCATCGTTCACTTTGAAGGTGAACGAGTCGGATCCGTGAAAATTGGAGCCGGGCGTATATGTGAGGTTCGGCGCAGTGCCGCTCAGCATTCCATGTGAGGGTTGCGTGATGCCGGTGTATGTAAGTGTATCATTGTCAGAATCCGCGCCGCCCAGAGTGATACCGACGGCCGTGTCCTCGTCAGTGCTCACCGTTTGTGCGGTCGCCGTGGGTGCGGTGTTGAGTGTAAGGATGGCCTCCTCGCTCGATACAGGTGTGATGCCGTTACTGATGATCACGCTATATGAGGCGAGATCGTCTGCGGTCATGGCAGCGATGGTGAAGGAGTCGGAGGTGGCGTCATCAATGAGCGCATTGCCCTTATACCACTGGTAGGTATAGGCACCGGGCGTCTGGAGATGGACGGTGAAAGTGACCGATTGCCCAAAATTCTTATGCTGGCTTTGCGGCTGTGTGGCAATGACAGCGGGTGGAAAGTTCGTGATGAACTTCAGATCTCCGCCCACGATGGAAAATGCGCCACTGACTCCGTTAGTGAGATTCATCGCGGTGAAATCCGCAGCGGTAAATGTCGTCGTGCCAAAAGACATCAGTGTGTAAGTGCGGCCTGCCTCCCCTCCCCCGCCGAAATCAAACGTCCATGTCCCGCTGACGGGATATTTTTCCAACGCGCCTGAACCTAAATCGAGTGTGTCCGATTGCCCGGCACTGCCGAGATCGAAGCGCGCCACGCCACCACTGCGCCATAGCAATCTGGTCGCGGAGAGGATACCCATGTCATCGACGCCCGGCTGAAGGTTGGCTCCCGATTCGAGAACTATCGCAGACACGATACCATCGCCCGTGAGTGTTGCTCCGTTTTTCACCACCGTGGCGAATGAGGAAGAATTGTCTGTAGTCACCAGCAGCGTGCCTTCCTCGATAATTGTCGCACCGAGGTAAGTATTGCCGTCTATGCTCGCGAGTTCGAGCGTGCCTGCGCCGGTTTTCAACAAATCGTTGTAGGCGTTCCCGGATACGACGCCCGTGATGCGCGCATTGTCTGCTTCAGTGCCCGGGTTGTCCACGACGCGGATTTCTCGGGCGTTGTAATTCGTTTCCGCCACGCTCGCCGCAGCGGCGGCATCAGTGAGGGAAAGGCTGTCGCTCCACGTAACTCGGTGAGTCGCCGTCTTGCTTCCGAATATGAGCGCATGTCCTGAGCGGACAAATCCAACATCCTCCCACCGAATATCCGCAGGCCCGGTTCCATTAAAATCGAGCGTGATATCCGCACCGAACGCCGCCAGCCCGCCACTACCCCGGTCTTCATCCACCGATGTATCCAGCATGGTATTCACGTCCTTCACGACGCCCGACCAATTTAAACTACCATTGCCAACGCTGATGTCGCGGCTGAAAGTTCCGCCTCCCACAAGTTCGAGCGTGCCGCCACGAAGCCGGATCTCCTGCCTTGGCAAGCTGCTTTCCGGCGTTGCGCGAAGGATGCCTTCATTGATTACAACTGGACTCGGTAGCGCAGCATTTCCGGAATTGGTGAGCACGAGCGTGCCAGCACCGCTTTTCACGACAGGCTGGCCCGATGCTCCTTGGACAAGGCTCGCACTCACGGTGAGCGTAGCTTTCTCCACATAGAAAAAGCGGGCACTGCCACCGGCAATCCCGCCAGTGCTGGCTGCACTGATCGTGAAATCCGTCGCGCCTGCGAGAAGGAAAGCGGTGCATGTCAGATCGCCTGCGCCGGGAATGTTGAGCGACTGGCCCTGCGCGCCGGGAACGATGCGGATTGAATTCACCGCGAAAGGAGTGGAGAGAGTGAATGCGTTGCCGGTGATGAGCGCATTGTCGTTTGCGCCGAGGCCCACATTCCACGCGCTCGTTGCTACTGCTTTCACGCCAAGCGTCGTGTCGTAAGTGGCGAAATCCGTGCCGTTCACCGTAGCCCATCCGATGGACGCAGTGCCCGATGTGGCGTTGAGCAGACCGCCCGCATTTGTCGGCACAAAAAAGAGGCCGTTGCTCAAAAATATATGCGGATTATTGCCAGCGGCACCGAGCGGGAGCGTAGTGCCCGCGCCATCCTTCGCACTGAAATCCACCGTGGCAAACTGCTGTAGCGTGCTTTGGTCGCGCGAGTAGGATTGAAAGCGCAAATTCGTCACCGCAACACTGCCTGCAGTGTGAGTGACTCCGATATTCAAATGTCCCGAACGCGGTTTACTCTCGCTGGGAATCACCTTCGTATTCAAAGCGCCGAGTTGCAGGCGGCCAGTCAATTCCGTCGTGCCAGATGCATTGCCCACGAGACTCAGGGTGCCGCCGCCAATGGTTTCCACAGTGGAACTGTTGACCGCCCCGTCGCGCAAACGCCCGATGAAATCAATGTTGTTCGTCGTGTTATCCAAAACGAAAGTTCCGCCGTTGAAAATAATCGCGCCGTTTGTCGTCTGGCTGGCAAGGCTCGCATTGCCGGCAAGTTTCAGCGTGGCTCCACGCCCAACGACCACATCTTTGTAAATGTTCACCGTGCCACTCAGCGTCTGCGACATGTCACCACGCACGATGAGTTTTCCTGAGTCATTCCCCAACCCAATCGGCCCCGGCAACGTCAGCGTTCCATCAAAAACCCCACTAAAAAGCGGGTCCGACAGCGCCGTGATTACAATATCGTAGTTATCAATATTCTGCCCCGCCGAACTCGTCACCGTCGCAAGCACAGTGCCCGAGCCACTCAGCCTGCCTAAGCGCAGCGACGTCGCATAATTCCCAACCTGATCACCGTTGTCGCGTTTGATGGTCAGGAGCGACCCGGCGCTCAGCATCACGGAATTCGCCCGCAACGCAGTAGAGCCAGACTGCGCATTGTTATTAAAACGCACCGTTCCTCCGCTGACCTGCAAACGCCCAATCCAGCGGTTGCCAGACGAGGCAATGAGCGCAGGCAGCGTCGGCAGCGTCCCGAAACGCAACGTCGAACTCCCTGATTTGAAAATATCCGCAAAACTCGCCACCCCCGCATTCAACGTCACCGTCCCCGCCCCCGCTCCCGTAACCGTCAGCGATGCATTGTTCTCAAACTCCACCGCCGTTTTCAAAGTCACACTGCCCGTGTCATTCACCACAATCTGAGACGCCGAATTCATAAATCGCAGCCCATTCCCCGCAATCACATGGCTGAACCCCGATGCCCCAGCATCCGTCGCATTGATGATCAACTGATCGAGTTGAAACGGCACCGCTGCGATGTCATTCGTGCTGAGATAAGGCACCGCCACACTCCCGCCAAAAGTCAGCGAATCATTTGCGTCCGTCCCCGTAGGAGCCGAGCCTTCCCAGTTCGCCCCCGCGCCCCAACTGCCATTCGTGTTGAACCAGTTGAAATTCGCCGCCGCCCCGAAATCACACAACACAAGCAACGCAACCCAAACGGCAAATGCCCTCAGATTGTAACGGGGTAGTTTCATTTTCATCAGGTGGAATACGGGATTGGGGGTGGCGTCTTTAGCCGCAGAGCACCGTTTGTGTAGAAAAAACGTGGAAGGCTTCAGCTTAGAGCAACAACCCAGCCAAATCGCAGTCCACTACGCCACGGAAAAGCGATACACTGTCGTGCTGCGGAATTTTTCGCCGGGCCGAAGTATGGTCATTGGGAAGTTCGGGTGGTTCGGCGAGTCGGGGAAGTGCTGCGTTTCGAGGCAGAGGCCACTGTGTTTTCCGTAAATGCGGCCCGCGCTTCCAACGAGACCGTCGAGGTAATTGCCAGAATAGAACTGGATGCCGGGCTCGGTCGTGAACACGGTCATCACACGTCCGCTTGCGGGGTCATGCAATTCGGCGGCGCACGTCATTTTTCCGTCCTCACAACCGTCGAGCACCCAGTTGTGATCGTAGCCCCCGCCCGCTTCGTCCTTCAGCGCAGCGATGTCACGCCCGATCGCTTTTGCCTTGGTAAAATCCATCGCGCCACGCGCAGCGGGGAGTTCGCCGGTGGGGATGCTCGCTGCGTCCACGGCGGTGAAACGACTCGCGTGCAAAGTCAGTTCGTGGGCGAGGATGTCCGGCGCGGAGCCGAGGTTCCAATACGTGTGGTTCGTAAGATTGAGCACCGTCGGCTGATCCGTCGTCGCTTCGTAATCGAGCCGCAGTTCGTTGTCGTCAGTCAGCGTGTAAATCACCGCTACTTCGAGCGTGCCCGGGTAGCCCTCGTCGCCATCCGCACTCGTCAAAGAAAAGCGCACCGCGTTTTCGGTCAAGATTTCCGCGCGCCAGTTCCTCTTGTCAAAGCCCGCATTCCCCCCGTGAAGATGATTCGCCCCGTTGTTCGTCGCCAGCGTGAACACCTTTCCATCCAGTGAAAACTTCCCGCGCGCGATGCGATTCGCATAGCGTCCCGCGATCACGCCAAAATACGGATGCACTCCCAACCAAGGCTCCGGCGTATCGAAACCTAGCGTCACATCCGCCAGCGTCCCCTCGCGTTCCGGCGCTTGCAATTCCACCAGCCCCGCCCCCCACGAAATGAAACGAGCCAGCAGCCCATTCTTATTCATCATGGTAAATCTCTCGACAGTCTCGCCGTCGTGCGTCGTTGCAAAGAATTCGCGGAGCATAGGAAAAAACAGGGCACTCCCTACCCTCACGCCCGCCGCAAAGGGAAGCTTTTCACCAGCATCCTCAATTATCTTTTCAAATGTCTTCACAACACGCACTCCTTCTCTCAATCCTCAATAGTAATGCTGCAAATCAAGCCCCTACTTCTCCACGCGATACTTGTTTTCATCACCGCAATCACGACGGAGATCAACGCCGCGGATGAGACTTACGATCCAGTGCGTCTGGAGCGCGAGGTTTTGGCGACGGGGCTGAATGATGCGACGCAAATGGAGGCTCTGCCGGATGGGGACGTGCTCATCGCCGAGCAACGCGGGACGCTGCTGCGGTGGAGCGCGGCGACGCGGAATTTGGTGAGGGTGGGGCGTCTGCCGGTGGCGTCGGGGCCGGAAGTAGGACTGATCGGCGTGGCGGCGGCGGGGGATTTTGTGAAGAGCGGAAATGTTTTTTTGTTTTTTTGCCCGGCGGCGAAACACGATGTGCAACGACTCGCTAGATTCACGTTTGGCACGGATGGAAAACTCGACCTAGCCTCGGAAAAAGTGCTGCTCGAATACCCCATCGAATACAGTGGCGCGATTCACATGGGCGGCGGCTTGTTTTTCGACAAGGCGTCTGGAAATCTGATCCTCGGCACGGGCGACAACTCACCGCCGATTCCCGGCCCGCCGATTGATATTTCCGAGCGCGGGCTGCTGCGCGATTCGCTGCGTTCCAGTGCGAATTCGCAGGATTTGCGGGGCAAGATTCTCCGCATTCAACCGCGCGAAGATGGCGGCTACGATATTCCGGCCGGAAATCTTTTCTCCGATCCGAAGCAAGGGCGTCCGGAGATTTTTGCGATGGGCGTGCGCAATGGGTTTCACACATCTGTCGATCCCAAGACAGGCTGGATTGCGTGGGGCGACGTTGGGCCGAACACGGATCAAAAAGCGGGGTCGGTGGGCTTTGATGAATTCAACGTCGCGACGAAAGCGGGCAACTTCGGTCACCCGATGTTCACCGGACCGAACGAGGCGTATCGCAGCGTCGGTGCAGACGGTAAAATGGGCGAGCCTTTCAATACCGAGCACCCGATCAACAACTCGCCACGCAACACGGGGCTGAAGGAATTGCCGCCCGCGCAGCCGGCGTTGCTGTGGTATCCCACGACAGCGTCGAAGGAATTTCCCCAACTCGGCAGCGGTGCTCGCTCGGCGATGGCCGGGCCATTTTATCATTTCGATGCAGCGGTAAATTCCGACCTCAAACTGCCGGAGCATTTCGACGGCGCACTGTTCATTTACGAATGGACGCGCAACTGGATCAAAGTCGTGCGGCTCACTACGGAGGGAAAACTTGCGGGCATCGAACCCTTCGGTTCGAAGTTTGCTCTGCGAAAGCCGATAGACATCAAATTCGCACCGGACCACACGCTGTTGCTGCTGGAGTATGGAGACAAATGGCACGGCAATTCTGACGGGCAGTTGTCGCGCATCGTGTATCGCCGTGGAAATCGTGCGCCAGTGGCTGCGCTAAGCGCCTCACTGCTTGCAGGAAAACAGCCGCTCGAAGTGCGCTTCAACGCATCCGCCTCGCACGATGCCGACGGCGAAGCACTCAAGTTTGCGTGGGATTTCGGCGCTGGCAAAACGTCCTCCGAAGTCACGCCACGTTTCACTTTCACCCAGCCGGGCCAGCACACCGTTTCGCTGAAGGTGACGGATGCCGCAGGTGCGGTGAGCGAAGCGCGCACGGTCATCACTGTCGGAAATGCGATGCCGGTGGTGGAAATTCTCGCGCCGCAGAATGGCGGATTTTTCGACCCGAAGGACGTGGTGGACTTCAAAGTGCGCATCACCGATACCGAGGACGGCTCCAGCGATGAAGGCAATATCGAACCGAAGCGCGTCATTGTGCAGGGCGCGTATCGTTCGGCGCGCAGCGGCGATGCCGTCCATCCCGGCCTCGCGCTGATGCAGCGCACGACGTGCTTCGCGTGTCATACCGTGCGCGAAAAATCGGCGGGGCCGTCGTATTTGGAAGTCGCGCACAAATATTTCAAGGATGCGCCCGCTCGCGAGAAGCTCGCCGCAAAAATCATCTCAGGCGGCGTTGGCGTGTGGGGTCAGCAAATTCCCATGCCGCCGCACCCGCAGCACACGCTAGCCGAGACACAGCTCATGGTGGACTGGATTCTCGACCTCGCGCACTCGCCCGAGGCGAAAGCGGTGACGGGTTTGAGCGGATCGCTCAGGACGACCGTCGGCGGAGAGCGTCAGGACGGCGGGGTGTTCGTGATCACTGCATCCTACAACGACAATGGCGCAGCCGGAGTGCCGCCGCTACGCGGAATCGCCGAGCACGTCCTGCACGCACGCAAACGCAAAGCCGCCATGAACGACGCATCGCAGGGCGTGGAAATCGTGGACTTCATGGAAGGCAATCACGGCCTCGTTGCTCGTCTTGCCAACGACGGCTGGCTGAAATTCTCCACCGTCAATCTCGCCGGCATCGAAAGCCTCACGCTCCACCTCACGCCCCACACCGCACTTTCGCTCGAAGTGCGTGCCGGTTCACCGCAGGGCGCTCTCGTCGCGAAAACCGACCTGCTCGAAACGGCGAACGATTTCCGTGAAGTCACCATCCCCGTCACCGACCCCGGCGGCGTGAACGATCTGTTCTTCATCGCGCACGCCAGGACACCGCAAAAGAGCGGCGTGCTCGATTTGAACTGGATCAATTTCACCAATCGCAAAAAGTAAATCAGCCAGACTCTCCACGACGAAAACCACCATAGCCACACCATGAACAAACACGCCATCCTCGCCGCGCTCGCCGCCACCCTCGCCATCGCATCGGCACAAGAGCCGCCAGCATCCCCCACCCCGCCTTCCGCGCCGATTGTGGACATCACCAAGCCATGGCCCAGCCCGACCAACGTGCAGGGAATCAAAATGCCCGCACCACGTGCGAAAAAAGAAGTCGAGGTCGTGCTCGCCACCGTGAAACCGATGAGCGACGAGGAAAAGAAACGCCCTTTCCACATCGTCCTCTGCGCAGCGGAAAAAGACGCCGGGCACAACGGCGTCGGCTTTCACGACTACCCCGTGTGGCGCGCACGCTGGACAAAAATCCTCGCCGAAGTCCCCGGCGTCACCACCGAGCCTGCGGACAAATGGCCGACTGTGGAGCAGTTCAAAAAGGCAGACGTCATCGCCTTTTTCCACAACAACCCCGTGTGGGACGCCACCAAAGCCCCCGACGTGGACGCCTTCCTCGCCCGCGGCGGCGGGCTCGTCTTTCTGCATTTCTCGATGAACGGAAACACCGAACCCAAGGCGCTCGCCGACCGCATCGGTCGCGCATGGACCGGCAACAAATGGCTGCGCGGCGACGTGAATTTAAAATACAGCCCGCATGAAATCACCAAGGGTTTTCCCGAAACCGACATCCGCCCCGAGGAACCGTATTGGAAACTTTTCGGCGAAGGCGAGGGCACCACGACCATCTCCGCGATGGACGCCGACGGTGCGGCGCAACCACAAGTATGGACCGTCGAGCGCGGCGGCGGACGCATCTTCGTCTGCATCCCCTGCCACTTCACATGGACGCACGACGACCCCCTCTTTCGCGTCCTTGCCTACCGGGGCATCTGCTGGACGGCGAAACGCCCCCTCAACCGCCTAGACGCGGCCATCTACACCGGCGCGAGAGTCGAGGAATAAATCGGGAAACTCAGTCACCAGTATCATTTCCAAGCCCACATGTAAGAGATTGACCGAGTTTTAAAACGGCATACATACGCCGCCATGAACAAAGCACCCACCTCGTTCCGCCTTCCCATCGCCATCCTCTGCCTCCTCGCGGCACATACCGCCTCGGCCGGATGCCCCAACGGCAACTGTCCGCGCTCCACTGGAATCTCCATCGGCGGCGGTTCCACTGTGACTTACATGAAGGGCAAAAACATAGACGGAAGCGCACGCACAGCCATCTCCAATGTTTACGGCAACGCAGTAACCGTAGGCTCGAAAACCTACCAAACCGACGGAGACACCCTGATTTTTCTGGATGGCCAGCAAGTGAAAATCGGACAGCTCAAAAAAGGTATGAGCGCTTCGGTGAAAACGGGTTCGCTGAAACCAACAGTGGCACGTTCCATCACAGTCGTTACACGCAGTTAGCCCCGTCTACATCTCCGCTCCCTGTTGCCTGCACCGTGGCGTCGCGCGCTACAGACCGTTCACCTTCACGCCTGTCGAGACCGATACAGGCTCTTTTGTTTCCACCACTTTCGTTTTTGGGCGCACGGTGGTGGCGAAACGGTCGTAGCTGAACTGCACATTCGTCAGATCTCCGATGTAGCGGAGCACCTCCGTGAACGGCACGTTTTGCAACGAAAGCGTGAACTTCCTCTCTTTCTCCCTCTCATCGAGCATGAGCACGAAATTGATCGCCACTTTTCCGCCACCGAGTTGATTTCCTTTTTGCCGGAGAAATTCGAGCGCATCGCCCAGGGATGCCTCGTTTAGCTGCACCTTCGGGAGCGTGAGAATTTCCAGCATCGCCTTCGTCGCATTGGGCGGCCCCTTCACCGCCGTCTCCTTCGCCTCCTCGGCGGCGATGCGCCGTGTATAAATGATGGCTGTCCGGTTTTCCGGCTCCATTTTCAAAACAAGACCGAACTTCTCCTTCGCAGCAGCCGTATCGCCACGGATGTAAGATCGCTGCGCATCGGTGAGCAATTCGCTCACATCCAGCGCGGATGACTTGGCAATGAATGTGAGGGTAGCTGCAATGAGGAAGCCGAGGGTTATCATAGCGAGAAAAGAATGCCATCCTACCGCACATTCGCAAAGGAAGAACCTGTTATCTCCCCGTGCCGCCTTGAGGCAGATGAGAGGAAGAACTCCTTGCGGGAGTCGCGCAATTTGCGGAAACGGAATTTAAGACAACTTAAAACTTCGTGGACTTTGACCTGATTACGCCACGTTAAAATTGGTATTTATGACGTTGGATACAATGGCGCTCATAGCCTTTGAGGACGGGGCCGTATTAGGCTTTCTACCCTTTCGTGCAGATTTCAGTTCCTTCGTTCACCCGCACCGCGAAAATCGGCATTAGCTCTTGTCCGGATGATTTAAGCGCCGTTGGGTTCGACTTCATGCCTCGCGCCGTCGCGGATGACTACAGCACGAACTTCGCAAAAATCCGGTTCGCCTCCTCCAGCGTCTCCTTGCTCCCCACGTCAAACCACGTCCCCGGCACGCTCCACGTATGCACCGGTGTGCGCGGGTAGAGCCACTGCACAAGACGCCCCGGCTGGTCGGCATTGTTTCCCTCTGCGAGATACTGGCGGATGAGCGGCACGATATGCTTCGGGTAAAAATACAGCGCGATGCCGATGAGCGTGCTCGGCGGTTCCGCAGGCTTCTCGACGAACTGCGTGATCACCCCGCCCGCATCCACCGCCACCACTCCGTATTTCTTCGCCTCAGTCAGCGAACCCACATCATACACACCCAGCACCGGCGCGTTTATTTCGCGCGCGAGCGCGCCGAAACCCTCAAGACTCTGCGAAAACAAATTGTCTCCCGCCACCACCATCAAGTCCTGGTTTTCGATGCCATATTTCTGCACCACGAAATTCAAATCCCCAATCGCCCCCAGCTTGTCCGCATCGCTCGTCGAGCCATCATTCACGATTTCAAACGTCAGCTTCGCATTCGTCCGGTTGTAACCGTCCGCCCATTCCTGAAAGTGCGCGGCGAACTTATTGTTCGTCACCACGAACACCTTCTTGATGCCCGGAATCGGCGCGAGATTATCAATCACCCACTCCATCATCGGTTTCCCAGCCACATCAAGCAACGGCTTCGCACGGTTTTCAGTCAGCGGATAAAGCCGGGTCGCATAGCCAGCGGCGAGGATGAGGATATTCATGTGGAAAAGCGCGGGCCTTGTATGCGGCACGAGGGAAATTGCAACTACGCCGACTCAATGCATGCAATTTAGTGCTGGTTAGGACATGGATACCCGTCCGGTATGCAAATATTCAAAAACGTGGTGATGCGGTGGAAGATCACACGAACCACAGAAGCGAATTTATAAAATAGTGATGAAGCCTGATAACTCCCGAAAGATATGATGGCAGCCTGTTAAATATTCCCTTCAATATTTTCAGAGTAA
>CAMBOD010000017.1 GCA_945868985.1 Prosthecobacter debontii
AGTTTCGCCTTCTTCGGCGCGACGAAAGACCAGTGCTGATTGTATTCCGCGCCCGCCGCAATCCATCGCTTCAGCACATCCTTCTGCTCGGGCGTCAGCACTTTCTTCATCGAGGGCGGCGGCATCACCTCCTCCTCGTCCTTGCTGAAAATGCGCGCGACCAGTTCGCTCTCGTCCGGCTTTCCCGGCACGATGGCGATGCTGTCGGACTTCGCCTTGCCCGTCGCCGACTCCCTCACATCGAGCCGCAGCTTGGCCTTGAGCGTCTTGTCGTCCGGCCCATGGCATTTGTAGCAGTAGTTCGACAAAATCGGTCGCACATCGCGTGTGAAATCCGGTGCATCGGCGGCGAACGCGGGAACTGCTGTGATGGCAATGGCGAGAAATGCTTTCATGGGCTTCCATCATGTAACCGCGACCGAGGGCGATGTCTTTGAAAAGTCTCGCGGTCTTGCAAAGAAGCGCGAGTGAGGGATTGCCTCCGCCGGACCTTTGTGCAAGGTTGCCCGCCATGAAAGTGACGCTCACCAAAGAACTCGAAACTCTCGTAAAGGAAAAGGTGCGCAGCGGACGTTACGTGGATGAGAGCGATGTGGTGCGCGACGCGTTGCGCGCTCTTGATGAGCGTGGTGGCTACGAATCACCGTTTCTCGAAACAGCGATACTCTACGGAGTGCAAAGCCCTCATCGCGCCTACGGTCCCTCCACACTCGACCGGGTGCGCAAGGCTGCGAAGAAATTGTAAATGAGCGTGCGCGTCAGCCTTCGCCGCCAGCATTATCGAGATGCCATCGGATTAGTGCGTGAGATCCAACTCAGCGCGTCCTGCGAGGCGGCATTTAACGAAATCACGATCGCAAAACAGTTTGCGTCATCATTCCGAGCTAAGAATACAGTCAAAAACCCTCCGTCTTTCGCATATTTCTGGAACAAGTTGAAGTCCGTAATCAACACCGCAAGAGGGGGCGATTGTGTCTAATCTTTCCTCGGCTCTTTACCACGAACTCCGTCCGGAGTTTTTTCGCGTGCTTTGCTCGGAGGACTCGCGGATTTATGTCGATGCACTGGATGCGCTGGAGCGGGCTTTTGCGGATGCTCCGCGTGGGATTGAGAGAGATGATGCTGTGGCCATTGTGGAGCAGGCCGTGGATCAGGCAGGCGGTGGCGACGCTCGGGAGCGGGCGCGGACTGCGCTCGATTATCTGGAGTCGGCGGGATGGATCGAAAGCGAGCAGGGAAATGACTGGCAGCGCTCCATTCATTTTCATCCGAACGGTCAGGCGATGATGCTCACCTTGCGTAGGCTGGCTTTTCCCGAAGGCGTGAGCTTTTCGGACAAGCTCGTGAATGTCTGCACGACGCTCGCCAACCGGGATGCTTTGACTGCGGAACCTTGGGCTCAGGTGGAGAGCTGTGTGGCGCTTTTGCAGGCCGGGATCGCGGAGCTGCGGCGGATGCAGAAGGACATCGAGCGGCATACGCGGCATCAGCTTTCGGTGGCGACGATGCGGGAAAATTTGTCGGTGTTATTTGACCAATTTGCAGAGCGCATCGGGCACGCTTGCTACGCGGAGCTGGTGCATTCGCGGCTGCCGCTGCGGTTGGCGGAGGCGCGGCGGGCGGTGAGTGAGTTGGGCATCGCGCCGGACTTGATGGAGAAGATGCAGGGCGAGGTGATGCGGCGGGAACCGGCGGTGTCGGCGGAGAGCGTGATGACGCGCGTGCGGCTGCGTTTGGATGAGCTGGAGCAACTGCTTGAGAGCGTCGTGCCGGTCGCGGATGCGGTGGACCGGCGGACGGCGGAGTTTACGCGGCGCTCGCTGGCGCGGTTCCGGTATTTGCAGGAGACGACGAGCGAAAGCCGGGCGCAGGTGCAGGCGTTTTTCGAGGCGCTGAATCAGCACGGCGCGGGGAGGCGGGTGGTGGAGTTGGACGATGAAGCGGCGGAGTTTTCCGCGCTGAAAATCCACGATGCACGACTGTTCGGTGGGCTGGAATCCCTTTGCACGCCAAGGCTCCAACGCAGTGTCGGCGAGATCGCGGCGATGGATGATGAGGCCACGGAAGGTGAGCGCGAGGACGCGATGCGGCGCGTGCAAGCGGCGCTGCGTGACTCGCTGACGGTGGCGCGGGCGAATCGTTTTGTGGACGATTTGTTGCCGCCGCAAACGACGAGTATTTCATCCGCAGAAATCCCTCTACGCTGCGACGAAGACATCGCCGATCTCATCGCTTGCCTGCTCCACGCTCGTGCAGCGGATGCCCGGTATCGCGTGGTCGTTCCGGCGGCAGCGGACGACGCGGCGGAGTCGGAGTTTGATTCAAAGTTGAACCGTCGCTTCGAGCGGTTCACCCTTTCCCGCAAATGAATCCGCCAATCACAAATTCCAACAGCCTGCTGCGTCTGCCCGACGCGGATCGCGAGCGTCTCGGCGAGGCGCTGCGGCGGCTGGTGGCAAACGGCGCAATCATCGGCACGGAGCCGGGACAGGCGGAGCTGTATCATTGGGCGCACCTGAATCAGGACTGGACGGAAGAGGTCGCGGCGCTGCTCGACCTGAAACTTTTTTGGGACCACGAACTACGCCTCGTGCAAGCGGTGCCGCAGTCCGGCGCGTTCACGCTGCGCATGAAACTCGACGCGACGCTCGTGCTGCTCACGCTTTGGTATGAGTTTGATATGGCGGTGCGCGACCGGGGCGAGGCTCCGCCGATTCGCATCACCGTCGCGCAGCTCAATGACTCGCTGAAGACGAAGTTTGAGCCGCTACGCAAGAGCCTGCCAAGCCCGACGCGGCTCGTGGAAATCCTCCGGCTGGCGCAGCGCAAGTCGCTGCTCCACTTCACAGCGGCGTTGCAGGCGGCGGAATCGGGCATCGAGATTTTGCCCACTTTGAAAAGGGTCATCCCTTTTCAAGACCTCGCCGACTGGACGCGCCACGCGGAGCGTCATCTCGCGGCGGTGCTGGAGAAGGAAGACGACGAAATCGAGGAGGAGGATGCACCATGAGCCGCGCCATCCGCCTCACGCGCATTCACGCGCTGAATTGGTATGGCTACCGCGACAGCATTTCGGTCGAGGGCAACCTGCTGCTCGCGGGCGTGACGGGCAGCGGGAAATCCATCCTCATGGACCTTATCCAGTATGTGCTGGTGGGCGATTTGCGGCTGGTGAAGTTTAACCAATCCGCCACCGGCGACCGCAGCGACCGCACGCTGAAAGGATACTGTCTCGGCGACACGAAGCAGGAGGAACTCGGCGTGACGCAATATATGCGCGACAACGCAATCACCTACGTCGCGATGGAGTTTACGTGGCCGAATGGGAAGCGCGTGGAGACGTGGGGCTTGCGCATCGAGTTCACCTCGGCGGCGGAGCAGCACGGGCGCGTCTCGCCGTTTTTCATCCCGGCGGCGCTGACGCGGGCGGAGTTTTTGGATGAAGAGAAACGTCCACTCAGCCACGCGGCGTTCAAGGATTTGGCAGCCTCGCACAGCGCGAAGGATGGCGTGACCGGGCGGCTCTACGCGGAGCAGAGCGAATATCTCCGCGATATGTGTCAGCCGTCGCATTTGAACTTTGACCGCGCGGTGTTGAGCAAGCTGCTGCCGAGCGCGATGTCGTTCACCTTCCTGCGAAGCTTCAACGAATTTTGCCGCAACTTCATCCTGCCCGCCGACCGGCTGGACGTGCGCGACGTGACGGACAGCTACAAGAGTTTCATCGGCTACGAGCGCCAACTCGCGGAGCTGAAAGACCAGTTTGCGCGACTCAGCACGATCAGCGGGCACTTCAAAATGCACGCCGACTGCAAGCGCGACGCGGTGCTCGCGAAGTATCTCGCAGCGGAGTGTCAGCGCGACCACGCGGCGGCGGCGCTGCGGCAAAGCGAGGAACTACTCGGTGTGTTGAGCGCGGCGTGTGCGGAGGAAAATGCGCGACTGCATGTGTTGAACGAGAGCATCCCGAAACTCGGCAGCGAGCTAGAGGCGCTCAAAAATGCCATTCGCGAATCCCCCGGCGGCTCGCTGTTTCTGCATCTCAAAAAAGCCAACGCCGAACTCGCCTCGAAGATCGAGCGGCTACGCACTGTGGGCCGTTCGCTCGACTCCGCGCTGGCGGCGAGAGTGCGCGGTGGGCGTGAGTGGGTGCGCGGTGTTTCTGCGCTCGGGCTGGAGCTAAATTCTACCCCCGTGGAGCGCGGCGTCGCGGCAATGGAGGCTGGCGGCATCGCGGGGTTTCACACGACCTTCCACGCACTGCGCGAGGCGGCGCAAAAACTGGCTACTGAGGTATCGCGCAAAGGTCGCCCGACGCTCGATCGTTTCACCGAAGTGCAGAAGCGGAAGAACGAACTGAACTCCGACATCCGCGCACTGGAACTCGGACTGCCGACCCAGAACTCGGTGCTGCTCAATACGCTGAATAACTCGCTGCTGCGCGCTCCCGCGCGGCATCTGCGCGAGTTGTGCGAAGTGAACGATGAGAGCTGGCGACCCGCGATTGAGGTGGCGTTTACGCGTAAGTTCGCCGTCGTTGTGGATGAGTTGGACTACGATGCCGCCGAGCGCATTTACCACGAGCTGCGCGATGCGGCGCGCGGAGAGTCGCTGGTGAATCCGACAAAAGCACTGCTCACGCAACGGCCTGTGCTGGCGGGCTCGCTGGCGGAAAAGCTCACTACTACGCATCCCGTCGCCGCCGCTGTGGTGAGCCAGCTTTTCGGCGGGCTGATGTGCGTGGAGCAGCGCGAGCAACTGCGCGAACATGATGCGGCAATCACCCGCGATGGCTTCACGGTGCGCGGCGTTTTTGTGGAGCGTGCGCGGCATTACGACAATCTGCCGTTCGTTGGAAAGCGCGGGCTAGCGTTGCAGATCGCATTCAAAGAGCGGCAGCGCGACGAGGCAGCGGCGGAGGAGAATCGGCTGCGTCCTTTGGCGGATGCAATCGAGGAAGTGCAGCGGCAGTGGCGCGAGCTTTTCGACCCACCCGCTTCGCTGTGGCAGGACATCACCGCCGCCAGCGAGCTTCCGTCGCTGCAACAGCAACTCGAAAGCAACATCGCTCAACTCGGGCAGATTGACCGCGAGAAGTTCGACGAACTGGCGCAGCGCGATGCGGAGCTGACGCGGGAGATTCAGACGTTGCGTGAGGAAGAGCGTCGCTTGCTCTCCAGCCCGAAGAGGCACCAATTTTCGCAGCAAGAACGCGTAGTGAAGGAACTCTCAGAGGTGTCCGAGACGAAGAACGCAGCGTTTGATCGCGTGAGCTCCGATGCGGATGTCTCGCAGTGGCTCCAACGTTTGGGCGAGCTGCGCGACGAAGTGCTTGCGTCGTTTCCCGCGTTAGACGTTGCCGCCGGACGATTCAACGACCGCTTTCACGAAGCCGACAAGCTCGCTGGTGAGGAATGGCAGAAGTTGAAAGGCGAGCGCGAGAAGTTGGCGATTACACATCCCAAGTTCGACGACATGACCATCGAAGCCGCTGACAACGCGGCCTACGACAAGCAGCTCGCGAAGCTGAACGATGCGGACATTCCGGGCTACGCGGAGAAATCCACGGCGGAGCGGCGGACGTGGGAGAAGCTGTTCCGCTCGCAAGTCATCGAGAAGCTGCGCTCGGCGCTCTTCGATGTGGAGGACACGCGGCTGCTTTTGAACAACCTGCTTCGGCGACCCATCGGCAACAATCGCTACCGCATCGTGAAGTGGGATAACCCGGATTTCTCTATCTACCACAAGCTGCTGGAAGCATCCGCGAATGCGAAGCCGGACGAGCTTTTCTTCGCCAGCGCGGATGAGGATTTGCGCGCCACTATCAACAAGTTTCTGACTCTGCTCGTCGAGCAGCCGGACAGCACGGAGGCCGCACGGTTACAGGATTACCGGCAGTATTATGACTTTGATATGGAGGTGGATGACCTCGACGAACTCGGCAACGTGCTGGCGACGACCAAGGTGGATCGGCAGAGCGGGAAGTTCAGCGGCGGCGAAAACCAATCGCCGTATTTCATCGCGATTTTGGCCAGCTACCTCCGCGCCTACAAACGCCACGACACGCGAAGCAAAGCGCCGTCGCTGGCGCTGGTGCCGATTGATGAAGCGTTCTCAAAACTCAGCGGCGAGCGCATCAAAAATTGTATCGAAGCCCTCGCGCAGCTTGATTTACAGGGCGTCTTCTCGATGAGCACGGGCAACATCCCGTATGCCTTCGAGCATTGCGACAGCCTCGTCGTCGTGTCAAAAGACGAGCGGCGCGTGGGCAAGAAACCGATCATCCGAAACACGCCGGTAAGTATGCACCGCGACTCGCCGGACGCGCGGCGGATGCTGGGGATCGAATGAAGCTGCAGAGCAAAGTGCTGCTGAAGCTCGCGGAGATTTACGAATCTTCCGCGGCTGGAAGATACGGCGAGGGTAAACTCGACATTCAGCCCGATTACGAGGCGTTACTCGCGGTTGCAGGCTGCGCCGAGGGCGAGCGGCGGGAGCTTGCGGAGGGCGAGTTGAAGGCGGCTGCGGCGGCTGGCGTGCTGAGTCTTCAGCCGATTCACAGGCGGGACACGCGGCACTTTGCCAAAGTGCGACTTTCTCCCGCGAACGAGCGCGAGTTTTACGATTGGATCGGGCGCGAATCACCCACAGCGCGACGTGCAGGCTGGACGGCGCTTTTTCGCGAAGCAGCGACGTGGAGCGTGCCGGAGCGATGGTGCGTGAGTTGGGGGAAGTTCTGTGAGCGACGGGCGGAGGGCGCGAAGAAGTGGCGTGCGATGGAGCCGTTTCGCGTGAACCAGATGGTGCGCGGAAGGAGGATGCTGAAGTTCACCGTGCGGCTGCTGGCGTGGCAGGGCGAGCGGCTTGTGCGCTATGCGAGCTACGACATCACGGGCGACTCCAAGCGGCTGGAGCGCTGGCAGGGATCGCTCCAACTGCTGCTCTCCGAGGCGACTGGCGGCGAGGTGCGGAGCTTTGAAAAACACGGACTTTTGCCGATGCCGCGCGTCGCGACATTTCACGGCCCGCTGCGGCTGTGGACGAATGGCAATCTCGCGCTGGACGCCAGCCAGCTTGCGGATGCGTCCGCGAGTTCCGCCGAGGACATCGCCAGCGCATCCCGCATCGAGACTCCCGCGACGCGCTGCCTAATCGTGGAAAATAAAGCGCCCTTTCTCGAACTCGCGCGGCTGCAATCCGGCACGCTGCTCGTGTGGAGCAGCTTTCCGAACGCGGCGACCGTGGCGCTGCTTCGGCGGCTGCACGCTGCGCAGCCAGCGCTGGAGTTTTTCCACCACGGGGACACGGATGCGGCGGGCTTCGACATCCTGTGTGACTTGCGGCAGCAGACCAGCATACCCCTTGCATCGCATCACATGCACTACACGGCAGACGCTGATTCCGTGGAACTCACGAACGATGAGCGCGCACGGCTCACGCGACTTTTGAAAGACCCGCGAATGTCCGCCGAGCACGCCGACATCGCCGCGCTGCTGGCGAGCGGACGGAAAGGAAACTTCGAGCAGGAACGCCACCGCGAACCACTGCTCGCTCATTGGCCGTTCTTTCATTGAGCCCGCCGCGCGGCAGGGCATGACTTCGTCGCGAGGGAAGGTAGGGACGCACCGCTTATGTGCATTTCATGGAGCCGCGAGTGAGAGGGGAGGTCTTTGAAAAGTCTCTTGGTTGAAGGGTGGAAACTCTGCGGCATTTGTCGTGAAGGAAGCTCGCTTTGCTGGCTGCGTTGTTGAAAGATCGCGCGCAGTCCAACGTATCTGTCTTTGCCATGAAAATTATCGCCCTTCTTTCCCTGATTGCCGTGCCGCTTTTTGCCGCTCCCAAGGAAGCGCCGGTGACGCTGAGTCTCGAAACACTTGGTGAGCAGCGCCAGCTCAAGGCGAGTTCCATGCTGGAACTGCGCTTTGCGATGCCGATGGTTGCCGAGGATGTGGTGGGGAAAGCGGTGGAGTCGCCGCTTGTCATCAAGCCGGCACTGGCGGGGAAGTGGATGTGGCTTTCGCCGAAGAGCGGTGTCTTTCAGCCGACGGAGCCGCCGCCGCTCGCGACCAGTTTTCAGCTCACGTTGCGTGGTGATTTGAAAAAGACGGACGGCAAATCGTTTCCCGGTTCGCTCAAGGAGACGGTGAGTTCACCCTCCTTTCGCGTGAAGGGCTGGGCTGCGCCGGAGTATTTTTCGCCGGAGAATGTGCCCACGCAACCGAGGCTGGTTTTGCTTTTCAACTCGAACCTGGAGCCCAATGCGAAGTCGTTCACATTTATCAATGAGGCGAAGCAGCGCGTGGATGCGGTCGTGGAGCATGTGGATGTGCGGAAGCATCCCGACTACGAGGTTTCGAGCTACCGCTCTGACGACAAAAGCTCGCTCACGTGGGCGCAGCAGTTTCACGAGCATCGCACGGCTGGCGCGACGAAGAAAAAACCCGCCGATGAGGAAGAGGAGGATGGCGAGCCTGCTCCGCGCAAGGACGGCCCGATCCTTCTCAATCAAATCGTCATCACCCCCGCAAAACCTCTGCATCCCGGCAAAGGATGGAAGCTCGTTGTGGAGAAGGGGCTCGCTTCATCGAGTGGCGAAAAGCTGGCCGAGGCATTCACGCTGGATGTGGGCGAAGTGAAGCCGTTCATCGTGGAAAGCGTCGCGGTGGAAAACCTCGTGAACTCGGGCAAGCGAATGGTGGTGAAATTCAGCAAGCCGCTCGCAAAGGCGGTGAAAAAGGAGCCCGCAAAATGGGTGAAGGTGGAGCCGGCGGTGACAAATCTGCGAGTGGAGTTGCCGGGCACGGTGATGGATGAACGGGACACGCTCATCATCACGGGCGATTTCGAGCTGGCGAAAGATTACACGTTCACTTTTGCGGGTGAGATTCCAGCGGCGGAGCCTTTCACGCTCGGCCAGCCGTTCACAAAGGCGGTGAGTTTTGCGCCGGTCCCCGCGCGCCTCTACTTCCAAGGTTTCGCGGAGCATCAGCAGCGGACTGGCACGAGGAATTTTCATCTCATGGGGGTGAATGTGAAGCGTCTGCGCGTGACCGCAAAAGTGGTGCCTGCTGAGAGCGCGACGACGGCGCTGGATGCGTGGGCGAAGTATTACAAAGAGGGCGGCGAGGAGAATGGTGAATGGTTGCAAAAGCTGGACGACAAATCCGTGCCCGGCGCGGTTGCGTGGACAAAGGACTTCACGGTGGATGCGCAGACGGATGAGAAAAAACTACTCGCGCTAAACTGGGACGAAATCCTCGGCGCAGGGAAGACGGGACTGGTTCTGCTCACCGCCGAGCAAATCAACGCAGCGGCTCCGAACGTGAAGCTCGTCGGCACTCAGGCGCTCGTGCAGGTGACGGATCTCGGACTGGTGTGGAAGGAAGCGGATGCGGACTTTTTCCACGTCTTCTCGCTCGCATCCGCCGAACCGTCTGCTGGCGCTTCGCTGAGACTCGTGGACGAAAAGGGCGCGCTTCTCGCCGAGACGAAGACGGCCGCCGACGGCACGGCGCGCATGCCCAAGCTGACCGACAAATCGCCGCGCTGGCTCATCGTGACGAGCGGGGAAGATCGTCACGTTATTCGCTTCGATGGTGAACGGCGCGAGATGCAGTTCGGGCGCTTCCGAATCAATGTTTGGGGCGACGAGGAGGACATCATGGAGGGCGACGGTTACGAGCAGGCGCAGGATTTGCGCGGCATTATGTTTAGCGACCGCCCGATTTATCGCCCCGGCGAAACGGTGCGCGTGAAGGGCATCGTGCGCAGCTACGCGAGCGGAAAACCGCATTTGCCAGCGGGGATGAAGGTGAAGCTCCGGGTGAAAGGGCCGCGTGGACGACTGCTCGGCGAACAGTCGGTGACGCTGAGTGAATTCGGTTCCTTCGATGCCACCTACATCATGCCGCCCGATGTCACGGGCTACTACCGCGCGCTGCTGGTTTTCGGCAAAAGCGACGGGAACGAGGACTGGAGCCCGATCAGCCACGGCTGGAGTGTGGAGGAATACGAGCCGAATGCGTTTGAGGTAAAAGTGGTCGCGCCGAAATCGCCCGCGTTGTCCACGCCGTTGGAGATGTCCATCGCGGCGAAATACTACATGGGCAAGGCGCTCTCGAAGGCGCAACTCGCGTGGAGCGTGCGTGCCAGCGACGAAAAATTTACGCCCGAGGGATTCGAGGAGTTCGTGTTTGCCAATGCGCTCTACGATTACCGGCTCGAACAAAAACTGAGTGGCGCGACGACTTTCTCCGCGCAGGGGAAAGTGGACATCGGAGCGGGTGGAGTGTCGAAAGTGTCGTTCATCGTGCCGGGTAACGCGAAGCTGCCGCAACCAAGGCAGGTGCGCTTCACTTCGGAGATCACCGATCTCGATCAGCAGACGGTTGCGGAGCGCACGGAATTTACCGCGCATAGTTCGGAGTTTTACCTCGGTCTGCGCCGGATGCCCGATGTGGTGCGCGAGGGAGAGGCGCTGCCGATTCAACTTATCGCCGTTCGTAACGATGGTTCGCCGATGCTGGAGCCGGTGCAGGCGGATGTGAAACTCACGCGCATCGAATGGCAGACCAACCGCGTGGAGGAAGCGGATGATGCGGAAAATTTCCGCAGCGAACCGCAGATGCAATTCGTCGGGCAGGCGCCGCTGACGACGGCAAAACTTGAGAAGAAGGGCAGCAAGTGGGAACTCGCCGCTCCGGAGAAACGCGATGAAAGTCTAAAAGTCGGGAAGCCGGGTCTGTATTTGATTTCAGCCGTGGCGCGCGATGCTGCGGGTCGCGATGTGATCACGACGACGACGGTCCATGTCTATGGCAAGGATCAGCTCGCGTGGAATTATCGGAATCGTTTTCAAATCGAACTCGCTGCCGACAAGCCGGAGTATCGTGCGGGCGAGCAGGCGACACTGCTGGTGAAGACGCCCATCGCCGGACGCGCGCTGGTCACGGTCGAGCGTGAAAATGTGAGGCGGCACTTCTTTGTGAATCTGGAAGGCAATGCGCCGGTGGTGCGCGTGCCGCTGGAAGAAGCTGATGCGCCGAATGTATTCGTGTCGGTGCTGGTGCTGCGCGGCGCGCAGGATTCGACGAAGAAATTCAAGATGCCCGAGTATCGCGTGGGCTACGCCGAATTGCGGGTCGCCCGGCCCGACGCGAAGCTCTACGTGAACGTAAAGCAAGCGCAGCCGCAGGTGCGCCCCGGCGATGACGTGAACGTGTTGTGCGAAGTGCGCGACATCGCTGGTAAACCGGTTGTCGGCGCGGAGGTGACGCTATGGGCGGCGGATGAAGGCGTGCTCAGTCTCACAGGTTTTGAAACGCCCGACCCGCTCGCATATTTCAGCAAACTGATGCGGCTGGATGTGACGACGGGCGTCACGCTCGATCATCTGCTCGGCGAAGATCCGGACGGGCGCGCGTTTGAAAACAAAGGCTATCTCGTGGGCGGTTTTGGAAAGGGCGGCGATGCAGCGGTGCGGCGAAATTTCCTCGGCACAGCCCACTGGAGTGCGTCGTTGCGGACGGATGAAGCGGGGAATGTGCTGGCAAATTTCAAAGCGCCAGACGGTCTGACGCGCTACCGCGTGATGGCTGTCGCGCAGAGCAAGCGCGATCAATTTGGCCATGGCGAATCGGCGTTTGAAATCAACAAGCCGCTCATGCTGGAGCCCTCGCCGCCGCGCTTTGCGAATGTCGGCGATCAAATGCTCGCCCGCGCCGTATTGCACAACACGACCGCCAACGCAGGCGAGGTCGTAGTGCGTCTGAAACTCAACGCAACCGCGAGCGCCACTGAAACGGAGAAGCGCGTATCCATCGCTGCGAATGAATCCGTCGCCGTGGATTTCCCGGTGGAGTTTCGCGAGACGGGCGAGGCGGCGTGGCTGTGGAGCGCCGAGTTTGGAAAATTGAGCGATACGGTGGAGACGAAGTTTCTCGTGCACTTCCCAGCTCCGGTGCTGCGTGAAGTGCGCCAGTCGCGTGCGGATGCGGATGCCGATTTGCTCGCCGGGCTCGATCCCGCGCTGCTCGGTGGCAAAAATGTGATCCGGGTGAGCGTTTCAAACTCGCGTGTGTTCGATCTGCGCGAGGGCGTGAGCGAACTGCTGCACTATCCCTACGGCTGCGTGGAGCAGACGACTTCGGCGATGCTGCCGTGGCTGGCGCTGCGCGATTTTCGCACGATGCTGCCGGAGTTGAATCGCAAGGACGAGGATTTCACGAAAGCGGTCGAGAAAAGCATCACGCATCTTTTCAAAATGCAGACGGGCGACGGCGGGCTCGGCTACTGGCCCGGCGCGAACACGTCAAATTTCTGGGGAAGTTCCTACGCCGCGCTCGGGCTCGCGCTGGCTAAGCGAGCGGGCTTTGCGTTGCCCGATGATGACTACACGCGGCTGCTCGGCTTTCTCAGCAAGCAACTGCGCGGTGCTGCGGACACGAACAACGAATGGGAACTCTCCCCGCGCGCTCTCGCCTGCTACGCGCTCGCGGCGGCGGGCAAACCGGAGGCGGCATATCACGAACTGCTCTTCAAAAAGCGCGACAAGCTCTCGCAGGAAAGCCGCGCGCTACTGGCGCTCGCGGTGTTGGAAAGCAAGGGTTCGGCGAAGATGGCGGACACGCTTTTGAAAATGCAGGACAAGCCGGTTGCCGAAGATTTTTGGTTCGGCTGTATCGCTCGCGCGCAGGGTATCCGGTTGCTCGCATGGTCGCGCCTCGCACCGAACTCGGACGGCACGAAGGCAATTGCCGATGCGCTTTTCGACGAACGCATAAACGGCCACTGGATGACGACACAGGGCAACTTGTGGGCCGTGCTCGGGCTCGCGGAATACATCCGCCGCACGGAATCGGATCGCAAAGAAGTGAAGGGCGCGCTCGTCGCCGGCGAGGAGGAGACGGCATTCAAGCTCGCTGCGAAGGGCGACTATTTTGAGAAGGAGTTTCCATTCGGTTCCGCCCCGTCGTTGAAACTCAGCAACCCGGCAAAGGGCCGCGTTTTCACCAACGTAACTATCGAGGCACGGCCAAAGACACTCGTGACCGAGCGGAAGGATCGCGGCTACGCAATCACGCGGCGCTACCAGCGCATCAATGACGACGGCACACTCTCCGACCTCGGCGACCCGCACGTGGGCGACCGTGTGTTGATCACGCTCAATTTCACGGCACCGGGCCGGGCCGGTTACGTGGTGGTGGACGACCCGCTGCCCGCAGTTTTCGAGGCGGTGAATCCCGAGTTCAAAACGCAGGCGATGGCTGGCGCGGAACACGCCAATACATGGAACTCCGACTACAACGAATTTCGCGAGGATCGCGCCCTCTTTTTCGCCAACTCGCTGTGGCCGGGAAAACACGAAATCCGCTACCTCGCCCGCGTCCGCTCCGCAGGCTCCGCCACCGCGCCACCCGCAAAAATCGAGGAAATGTATCGCCCGCAACGCTTCGGCCTCGGCGGCTCCGAGATCGTGAAAGGCAAAGGGCTGTAGAGTTTTCTGGCCGAAAGCGGCTAGATGAAACGGAGCGGCTCGGAGGATGCGGGGATGAGGGCGTTTTTGACGAGCAGCTCACGGTATTTGGCGATGGCGGATTTTCCGGTGGGGCCGATGTCGAAATTGATGTGCTGCGTGAGGTAGCGCTCGCGGATTTCTGCGGTGGCGAAGTCGTCCTCGCGCACGATGTCGGCGATGTGCACGGTGCCTTCGCGTTTGAGAAGGCGCAGGGCTTCGGCGGCGGGAATGCTGGCGGCTTCGGGGCGCATGGCCCAGAGCGCGAAGACGAATGGCAGGCCGGTGCAACGTTTCCATTCCTCGCCGAGATCGAGGAAGCGCAAGTCGCTCCCAGCTTTCTCCTGCTCGATGCGGAATTCGATGGCTTGATTTCCGATGAGCAGACGGGCGTCGCCTTCGGTGTCGAATTCGGGACGTAGGCCGTGGAATTCGGCGAGCAGGATGCGGAGGAGGTTGGCGGAGGTGAGCGAGGCAGGATCGAGTGCGATGCGGCGGATGTCGCGCAGTTCGCCGCGATAGGCGAGGAAGACGCTGAACACCGCGCCGTCGC
>CAMBOD010000018.1 GCA_945868985.1 Prosthecobacter debontii
CGCTCGATCTGCCGACGGGGCTCGATGGAGACACAGGCGCGCCCGACCAAGCGTGCATCGTCGCCGACACCACACTCACGGTTGGCTTTGCCAAGCAGGGACTCGTCGCCGACCACGCTGCGAATTTCGTCGGAAGAATCTGTGTGCTGCCACTGCGTGAATTCAGCAGCCGCATCGCCAAGTCAGACGAAGACACCATTCTAACAACGCCATCGGAAATCGGCCCTCTACTGCCGCGCCGCAATTTCGACACCCACAAAGGCGACTACGGTCGCATCGGCATCATCGCAGGCTTGCCCGGTTTTCTCGGTGCGGCAGTTATTTGTGCAAACGCATGTGTGCGCGCTGGCGCAGGACTCGTCACACTTTACGCGACCCCGAACTACGCCGAATCACTCGCCCGCATGGCTCCGCCCGAAGTGATGGTGCAGAGCATTCCGTCGCTTCTCGACGTGCTCTCAAAACGCCACGATGTCTTCGCCATCGGCCCCGGACTCGGCACCTCACGCTCTGCGGAAATCGCGCAGCTCGTAGAAAAAATCCCGCAACCAGCAATCGTGGATGCCGACGCACTCAACGCCCTCGCCGGTCATAATGAAATCCTCTCATCCTTCAGTGGAGAACGCGTGCTCACACCACACCCCGGCGAAATGGAACGCCTCGACCCCGACTTTAAAAACCGCACGCGTCGTGAAGTGGTGCGCGCTTTTGCGCAACGATACCCGCAATGCACGCTCCTGCTAAAGGGCGCACGCACCATCGTAGGAAAATCCGACGAGCCAATCTGTATCAACACCACCGGCACACCCGGCATGGCCGTCGGCGGAATGGGCGACGCACTTACCGGCGTCATCTCAGCACTCATCGGTCAGCGTGTCCGTCCGTTCGATGCCGCCCGCATCGGCGCATGGCTCTGCGGACGCGCGAGCGAAGCTGCCATTTATGAAGGTGGCGAAACCGAGGAAACCCTCACACCCACACGAATGCTCGATTTTCTCTCCCACGCATTCCGCGACCTGCGTGCGCAGTCTTTTTGATAGAACACGCTTTCTGCGCGGGAAAGCCTTGGCGGAGGGAGGGGCGGGGCATTAGCTTGAGGGCTCAATTTTCCACCCGATGCCCTCAGCTAAAAAATCCGCCAAAAGTCCCGCTGCAAAATCAAAGAAAGCTGCGCCCGCTGCGCCAGTCGCGAAAAAGCCTGCGAATATCGCAGATGTCGCGGAGCTGGCTGCGGAGCCGATGCCGAAATTCAAGCCGCAGCCGGGCTGCAAAGTTGTCGTGCGCGGGAAGACTTCGGCGGGTTATGCGGAAATCTCCAGCGTGTCCGGCTCGAAGGCGAAGCTGCGTTTTTGCACGGACACGGTGAATGCAGTGGAGGTCGAGGTGCCGGTCGAGTCACTCGCGCACGCGCCGCTGCCAAATCAAACCCGCGTTTTTCACACGGCGAAAGGGCTCGTGCGCTATGGTCGCATCATCGCGGCGAAGCAGCTCACCAGCGCGATGCGCACGTATCTCGTGCATTTCCCCGGGGCTTCATCGCTTACGGAGATGAAGGAGGACGACTTTTCTGTGCGCTCGTATTTGCCGGGAGATGATCCTTCGGTCGTGCTCGGCGAGCTGGCGCAGGAGACACCGTTCTTCTTTCAACAGCGGACAGATTTGCTGCGCGAACTGCTGCGGCAGAACCAGCTTGCGCACGGACTACCGGCACTGCTGTCGTCGAAGGTCGAAGTGCTCCAGCATCAGGCCGAAGTCGCGAACCGCGTTTTGCACGACCCAGTCATCCGTTACCTGCTGGCGGACGAGGTGGGACTCGGCAAAACCATCGAGGCGGGAATCGTCCTCCGCCAAATCCAGCTCGATGCACCGGACTCTCGCATCGCCGTTGTCGCGCCGGACGCGCTGACGCGGCAGTGGCGCGAAGAACTGGACACGCGTTTCGGGCTCGATGACGTGGAGGTGTTCGCACACTCGGCTCTGCTGAAAGACAAGGAACTACTCGACGAAGATTGGGATGTGCTCGTGATGGATGAGGCGCACCGGATCGTCGCACGCGAAGGCGTGGCTGTTTCGGCGACGACAAAAAATGCGCTGAAGCTCGCGCACGCCGCGAAACATTTGCTGCTGCTCTCCGCAACGCCGGTGCTTCATCACGACGCTGATCTGCTCGCGCTTTTGGAGCTGCTCGATCCGGAAAATTACTCCGCAGCGAAGCTCGCCGATTTCAAAGAACGCACGACGAAGCGAGTCGAGCTGGGGCGCGCATTTCTCGCCCTGCGCAGCGCGACGGTTCCTGCGTTGGTGAAATTGCACGCCGGAAAACTCGCCGCGCTTTTACCAAACGACTCGACCGTGAGGGACCTCGCAGCCGCACTGAGCAAACCGGGTGCGGATGCGAAGGTAATTCAAGGTGAACTGCATCTTCACATCAGCGAGACCTACCGCATTCACCGCCGGATGCTGCGCACTCGCCGACGCTGGTTGGCCGGTGCGCAAAAGCGTTTCGTGCGCGACGTGCAGGAGAGCGTGGAGGTGGAATTGGATGAAGAACCACACGCCGCGCTCTGGACAGCGCTGGAAGCGTGGCGCTCCGCTGCAAGCAAACGCATCGGCGACGACAAACTGCTCACCACTGCTGCTGCAGAATACATCCGTCTCGCCGAAGCCATCGCCGCAGAACCGGAAAAACTTGGCGACTTGGTAAAGGAAGTCGCCAAAGCGACGAAGGCCACACCTGCGGAGGAAAAACTCCTCTCCGCGCTCGTGGACGACAAGGCCGCATGGCAGACGTCCGAGGCACGACTCGACTTGATCGCCGAGTCGCTGCGCCGCCGCGCCACGAAGGACGGAGCCAGCGCGAAGTATGTGGTCTTTTGCCCAAGCGCACGACTGAGCGCGGATCTCGCAAAGCGGCTGCACAGTTTCTTTTCGCCCATCGGCGTGAAAGTGGCAACGGCGAGCAAACTCGGCTCGCAGGTCGGTGAATTGTTTTCCGATTTCGCAGGCGATGGGCTCGCCCGCGTGCTCGTGACCGATGCGACGGGCGAAGAGGGCTTCAATCTACAATTCGCCCGTGCTGTGTTTTTCTACGACCTACCATGGTCGCCGATGCGGCTCGAACAACGTCTCGGTCGTCTGGATCGTATTGATCGAACTGGCGCGATTCCGTGCGTCGTCTGCACAACTGGCGAGGACGACACACAGGCGCTCGATGAAGCATGGCGGCGCGTGCTCGATGAGGGATTTGGTCTCTACGCCGCGAGCATCTCCGATCTCCAGCATCTCGTGGACACCGAGCTGCCGCACTTGCGTGAACACGCGTTCACGGACGGCGCACAGGCATTGCTCGATGCGATCCCTGCACTTGCAGAGGCTGTGAAAATGGAGCGCACGAGCATCGAAGAGCAGGACGTAATTGACGGGATGCACAGCCTCTCGCCCGAGAGCGCGCTCGCACGAGACCTCGCCGCCGCCGATGCCGCAGCGGAAAATTTCGGCACGGCGTTTAGCGCGTATTTGCAAAAGAATCTCGGCCTCGAAGAGCGCTGGGACGAAGAGACGAACTCGCTGAAGTTTCGCATGAAGCGCGACAGCAATCCGCTCATCCCGGCGGACAAGCTAGATTCGCTGGCCGGAATGTTAGCGACGAAATTCACCGTCCACCGCAGCGTTGTCATCGAGGATTTATCTCTCGATTTTCTCCGCCCCGGCCACTCCGCCGTGGACGGCTGCCGCGAGCTGCTCGCGTGGGACGACCGTGGTCGCGCTTGGGCCATGTGGCGCAGCGTGCCGGGGATGAAATCGCCCAAACTCGTTTTTCGCGCGCTCGTGCGCGTCGGCGTGGATTTGCGCAGCGTGGAAAAGGCGCTCGCATCCATCGAGTGGGATGAAATTCGTCGCGGTGGCCTGCTGCGGTTAGTGCGCAGTTGGTTCCCGGAATTCATCACCGAGCTTTGGTTCGACGAAGCCGGCGAGATGGCCGCTGAAAAAATGATCGAGCCGTGCCGCCGCCCATATCACTTCAAATTGGATCGCAATCTCGGCAAAGAGCGTGCCGAGCATGTGCGCTCGAAATTTGGAGAAAAGGACTGGCGCAAATCGTGCGAGACCGTTGCGAAGAAGGCGCTCTCCTCCGTGCACAAAGGGGATGAACTCAAGAAGGCCCGCGACCACGCGCAGAAGGAGGCGGCGAATCATTTCGCGATGATGCGCGCACGACTCAAGTCTCGTCAGCAGGCGGGAATTGATTCCGGCGCACAAGCGAAGGCGGAGGCGAAGCTCGAAGATACGCTCGACGCCTTGGTCGGGGAAATTTTAGCCGCGCCCATCGTAACGCTCGACACACTCGGAGCCTACGCGCTCAGCGAAAAGCCATGGTGGCCTGAACCCGACTGGCAGCCCGAACTCGCCTGGCGCTCGCAACGAAAATAACGCCCGATAATTCCGGCTTAGGAAACTGCGCTTTCGTAGTTTATCCTACCCAGCGATGAATCGTGTCATTTTTCACCTGACTCTCCTTTCTGCAGCAGCGCTTTACGCAGCGCCGCTGCCGGCGGATCACGCTGAGAGGATGACTCGCGGGCTGGCGCTTTTTCAAAAAGACGTCCGTCCTCTTCTCGCGGAGCACTGTCTGAATTGTCACGGTGGTAAAAAGACAAAGGGGGATTTCGATCTGGCGACACGTGAGGGTTTGCTGAAAGGCGGCACCGAGGGCGTCGGCGTGGTGCCTTTCGATGTGAAGGCGAGCGGGCTGCTCAAGCTCGTGCGGCACGAAGTGGAGCCGAACATGCCGGACGACAAACCGAAGCTTCCGGATGATGCCATCGCAAAAATCACCGAGTGGATCGAGAACGGCGCGCCTTACGATAAGCCGCTCATCGAAGGCAAAAAGCCTGCACGTGACCGCGCGGTGGTAACTACGGAGGATAAGCAGTGGTGGGCTTTCCAGCCGCTCGCAAAGGTCACGCCGCCCGTTGGCGTCGCGCATCCGGTGGATGCGTTTCTTTCCGCCAGTGCGGCGAAGAAGGGTCTGAAATTTGCACCTGCCGCAGCGCCGCGCGTGCTGGTCCGGCGCGTGTATCTCGATTTGATCGGTCTGCCGCCGACGCCGGAGGAAGTAGAGCGTTTTGTCCAAGCATCGGCAGGCAAACCACAGTCGGCGCTTGCTGCACTCGTGGACGAATTGCTCGCACGCCCGCAGCACGGCGAGCGCTGGGCGCGGCACTGGCTGGATGTCGCGCGCTTCGCGGAAAGCAGCGGCTTTGAGCACGACTACGACCGTCAGGGTGCGTTCCATTACCGCGACTTTGTAATCAAGGCGCTAAACTCGGACATGCCATTTGACCAGTTCGTGCGCTGGCAGATCGCGGGCGATGAATATGAGCCGGGCGATATGCTCGCGATGTCGGCCACGGGATTTCTCGGCGCAGGTGTTTTTCCTACACAAATCACGGCCAACGAAGTCGAGCGCACACGCTACGATGCGATGGACGATATGCTCTCGACGACGGCGAGCGCGTTCCTCGGACTAACTGTCGGCTGCGCGCGCTGCCACGATCACAAATACGACCCAATTCCAGCGCGGGACTATTACAGGATGCTCAGCACGTTCACGACGACCGTGCGCAGCGTGCTCGATCTACACACCGAAGTGGTGGAGACACCGGAGGGAAAAAAGCCAGCCGGAGCGAACGCGAAAGTGCTCGTTTGCACGGAGGGACACGCCCCGCTGCGGATGCACACGCAGGGTGCGGATTTTTTTCCCGAAACGCATATTTTAAAACGGGGAAGCGCGGACATGAAGGAGGGCGTCGCCACGCAAAGTTTCCTGCAAGTGCTGATGCCGACAGCCGACGCTGAGAAGCAATGGCTGTGGTCTCCCCCGAGTGGTGTGAAGTATTCCGGGCGTCGGCGCACGTTCACCAACTGGCTCACAGACGTGGAGCACGGCGCAGGCGGACTCACGGCACGCGTGATTGTGAACCGACTTTGGCAGCATCATTTCGGCGCGGGGATCGTCGCCACGCCGAATGACTTTGGCCGGACTGGCACGCTTCCAACGCAGCCGGAACTGCTGGATTTTCTCGCGGGTGAATTGATTCGTGGTGGATGGAAATTGAAACCGATCCATCGCCTCATCATGACGAGCACCGCTTACGCGCAAAACAGCGCCCCGGATCGGGCGAAGGAATCCGCCGACCCGGCCAATGCAACTTTCACCCGGCGCATCCCACAGCGCCTCGAAGGCGAAGCGATTCGCGACAGCATCTTGGCGGTGAGCGGCGCACTGGATGAGCGGATGTTTGGCAACGGGACGAAGGACGAACGGAGCAAGCGCCGTAGCATTTACTTCACGGTGAAACGCAGCCAGCTCATAGGCTCGATGGTCGCTTTTGATCAGCCGGAGCCACTGGTCAGCCAGGGTTCGCGTCCGACGACGACCGTCGCTCCGCAGGCGTTGATGCTGATGAACGGCCCGCAGGTGCGCGAGTGGGCAGAGTCGTTCGCCAGGCGCATCGGCGATGGCGAACCTTCCGCACAAGTCACTCGCGCATATTCGCTCGCGCTGGGCCGCGCTCCGACGAGTGACGAATTGAGCGATGCCCTCGCTTTTATCGCAGCCCAGACGAAGAGCTACGAAGCAGAAAAAATGGCACCCAGCATTGCGCTGATGGACTTTTGTCAGGTGCTGTTTGGCCTCAACGAATTCAGCTACGTATTTTAACATGACACGCCACCTCATCCTCGCCCTCGCGCTTCCACTCGGCACGCACGCGGCGGAAAAAATTTCGTTCAACCGCGACATCCGCCCGATCCTTTCGGAAAACTGTTTTTACTGCCACGGCCCGGATGCGCAGAAACAGGAGGCGGAACTGCGTCTGGATCACCGCGACGCGGCGCTGAAGGGCGGCGAGTCAGGTGCGCCGGCAATTTTGCCGGGCAAGCCTGCGGAGAGCGAAATGATCAAGCGCATCCTCCAAACGGATCCCGATGAACACATGCCGCCGAAGAAAAGCGGCAAGACGCTCAAGCCGGAGCAAATCGAGTTGTTGAAGCAATGGATCGCCGAGGGTGCCGAGTATCAAGGCCACTGGGCATTTCTAAAACCGGAACGGCCGGCTGTGCCGGAAATCCGAAATCCGAAATCCGAAGTCCGAAATCCAATTGATGCGTTTGTTTACTCGCGACTGGAAAAAGAAAAACTCGCACCTGCGCCCGAGGCATCGCGTGAAACTCTGATCCGCCGCGCCTCGCTCGACCTGACTGGAATCCCACCAAAACCGGAGGAAGTGGATGCATTCCTCAATGACCGCGCTCCAAACGCCTATGAAAAAGTCGTGGATCACCTGCTCGCGTCTCCGCGCTACGGGGAACGCATGGCGGCGCAGTGGCTCGATTTTGCGCGCTACGCAGACAGCAACGGTTTTCAGGAGGATTCTTCGCGGCAGATGTTCAGTTGGCGCGATTGGGTGATTGGCGCGTTCAACCGCAATATGCCGTTTGATCAATTCACCATCGAGCAGCTCGCCGGCGATATGCTGCCGAACGCTGCGACCGATCAAATCGTTGCGACGGGTTTTAATCGAAACCACCGGCTTAACGGCGAGGGCGGACGGATCGTGGAAGAGTGGTTTGTAGAGACGGTGATCGACCGCGTGGAAACGACGGGCCAGACGTGGATGGCGCTGACGCTCGGCTGCGCCCGTTGCCACGATCACAAGTATGACCCCGTTTCGCAGAAGGAATTTTACCAGCTCTACGCGTTCTTCAATTCCAACGAGGAAAGCGGCGTGCTCGAACCGCGTAATCGCGGAAACACAATGCCGCTCATCAATGTGCCCACGCAGGAGCAGACCGCGCAGCTAGCCAAACTTGATAAGGAAATCAGCGATGCTGAATCGCGGAAAATCGAGGCTACGAAGGAACTGCCAAAGTTGCAGGCTGTATGGGAAGAGACACAACTCGCCGAGATTAAGAAGGCAGAAGAAGCTGCTGCTCTTCAGCCGCCAGCGGAGACTAAACCAAAAGCGGCAACCAAGCTCTCCGAGTCGGCAATCCTCGCCCTCAAGGCAGAAACTGCGAAGCGCACGGATGCGCAGAAAGCGGAGCTGACGAAAATTTTCAACGACACCAACGACACGCCGGTGAAGCAGGCGGAGAAAACCATCGCGGCGAAGAAGAAGGAGCGGGACGGCATCAAGTCAAACGCACCCACGACGATGGTGATGAAAGAAATCGCGCAGCCACGCGCGGCTGTCATTTTGAGACGCGGCGAATACGACAAGAAGGGCGACCCCGTGGAACGCGGACTGCCTGCTGCGTTGCCGCCGATGCCCGCCGGTGCGCCGATGAACCGGCTCGGTTTTGCGCAGTGGCTCGTCTCGGGCGAGCATCCGCTCACGGCGCGTGTGTGGGTGAATCGCGCGTGGGAGCAGTTCTTCGGCACGGGACTTGTGAAGACCTCGGAAAACTTCGGCTCGCAGGCGGAGTGGCCTTCGCACCCGGAATTGCTGGACTGGCTGGCAACGGAGTTCGTGCGTTTAAAATGGGACATGAAGGCGATGCAGAAAACTATCGTGATGAGCGCGACCTACCGGCAATCGGCACGCAGCACGCCGGAACTGATCGAGCGCGATCCCGACAACCGGCTGCTCGCACGTGGCCCGCGTTTCCGTCTCACCGGGGAAGCACTTCGCGATCAGGCGCTCTCTGTGAGCGGGCTGCTCGTAGAGAAAGTCGGCGGGCCGAGCGTGAAGCCCTACATGCCGCCTGCGGTGTGGGACGAAACGAGCGTCTATGGCGATATGCGCGGCTACAAGTCGGACACGGGCGAGGGACTCTATCGGCGCTCACTCTACACAATTTGGAAGCGCACTGCTGCACCGCCCTCCATGTTGATCTTCGATTCCGCGACACGTGAAATTTGCACTGTAAAACGCAGCCGCACCAATACTCCGCTGCAAGCCCTCTCGTTGCTCAATGAAATCACCTATGTGGAGGCCGCGCGCAAACTTGCGGAACGCATGCTCACCGAAGGCGGTGTTACGACTGATGAACGCATCACGTGGGGCTTTCGTCGTGCGACGAGTCGGCGGCCTGATCCGACTGAGCTGAAAGTTCTCACCACTGGTGTGGAGCAACGGCTGGTGCAATTCCGACAAAACGCCGAGGCCGCAAAACAACTTCTCGCTTTCGGCGAATCCAAACCACTGGCAACGCTCGATCCAGCCGAACTCGCTGCCTACTCAGTCGCCGCGAATGTGATCCTGAACCTCGATGAAGTCATCACCCGCGAATAAATTATGAACTGCAACGACCACTCATTTCTTTCCCTCGATCGCGCAACGCAGATGACTGTGACGCGCCGCACTTTCCTCGAACGCGCAGCAGGCGGAATCGGACTCGCCGCGCTTGGCTCCCTGCTCGGCGGAAAAGCGCAGGCCGCTCCAACTTTTCCCAACTTTCCAGCGAAGGCAAAACGGATCATCTACCTTTTCCAAAGCGGCGCTCCTTCGCAGATGGACCTCTTTGATCCAAAGCCCGAGATGGAAAAACATCGTGGAGAGGATTTGCCGGCGAGCATCCGTCAGGGGCAGCGATTGACCACGATGACGAGCGGGCAGAGCAAATTCCCCGTCGCACCGAGTATGTTCAAATTCGCTCAATATGGAAAAAGCGCCGCGTGGTTCAGCGAACTGATGCCGAACATGAGCGCGATGGCGGATGACTGGTGCATCGTGCGCTCGATGAACACAGAGGCGATCAACCACGACCCGGCGATCACTTTCATGCAGACCGGTTCTCAGCTCGCGGGACGGCCGAGCATCGGCTCGTGGGTGGGCTACGGACTCGGCAGCGAAAACAAGGATCTGCCCGCTTACGTGGTGCTCACATCGTTCGGAAGCGGTCGCAAGGACGACCAACCGTTGTATGACCGCTTGTGGAGCGCCGGATTTTTGCCTGCGAAGCATCAGGGTGTGAAGTTTCGCAATAAGGGAGATCGGGTGCTTTATCTCTCGAACCCACCGGGCATGGATGCGGCAATGCGGCGCGGATCACTCGATGAACTGGCGGCGCTGAACGGAAAACATTTCGACACGCTCGGCGATCCGGAAATCCAGACGCGTATCGCGCAGTATGAAATGGCGTTTCGGATGCAGACGAGCGTGCCCGATCTCACAGATATCTCGAAGGAGCCCGAGAGCGTATTGAAGACATATGGACCGGAGGTGAAGACGCCCGGCAGCTACGCATCAAACTGCCTGCTGGCGCGTCGTCTCGCGGAGCGCGATGTGCGTTTCATCCAGCTATTCCACATGGGCTGGGATCATCACGGCGGACTGCCGGGCGCGATTCGCGGACAGTGCAGGGACACGGATCAGCCGACGGCGGCGTTGCTCGCGGATTTGAAACAGCGCGGATTGCTCGACGACACCCTGATTGTGTGGGGTGGCGAATTTGGCCGGACAATTTATTCGCAAGGCGCGCTGAGCGCGAACAACTACGGGCGCGACCATCACCCGCGTTGCTTCACGGTTTTGCTGGCAGGTGCAGGAATCAAAGCAGGAATGACCTACGGTGCGACGGATGATTACTGCTACAACATCACAGAGAATCCGGTGCATGTGCATGACCTCAACGCGACCATTCTCCATCTCATGGGAGTGAATCACGAGCGGTTGACGTTCAAATTCCAAGGCCGCGATTTCCGGCTCACGGACATCCACGGAAACGTGGTGAAACAAATTCTCGCGTAACTTCATGCACTCATCCCTGCTCACTCGCCGACAAATGCTCGCCCGCGCGGGCGGCGGCTTTGGCCTGCTCGCGCTCGCAGCTTTGATGGAGCGCACCGGGCTGGCTTCTCCATCGAACCCGCTCGCACCGCGCGTGTCGCATTTTCCACCGAAGGCGAAGTCGGTGATATGGATTTTTGCGAATGGCGGGCCGAGTCAGGTGGATACTTGGGACTACAAGCCAGAGTTAATCGCGCGCGATGGAAAATCGCTGGATGGTTTTGATGCGAAGACGGGATTCTTTCCAGACGCGGTCGGGCCGCTGATGAAGTCGCCTTTCAACTGGGCGCAGCATGGGCAGAGCGGCACTTGGGGCAGCGATCTATTTCCACACCTCAGCAAACACGTAGACAAGATGGCGTTCATCCATTCGTGCTGGACGCAATCGAACAACCACTCCCCCGCCCTGTTCATGATGAACACCGGGCAGACACGGATGGGATTTCCCAGCGTGGGATCTTGGGTGACCTACGGCCTCGGAAGCGTTGCAGACAGCCTGCCGAGTTTTGTGGTGATGAGCGATCCGCTGAATCGTGGACTGCCGAAGGGAAATGCGAACAACTGGGGCGCGGGATTTTTGCCGAGTGTGTTTCAGGGCACGTGGTTGCGGCCGAGCGGCGAGCCTATGGAAAATCTCAAACGCGCCTCAATGCTCACCGACGAGAGACAACGCGCGCAGCTCGATTTGCTGGCAAAATTGAACCGGCGCAGCCTCGCCCATTCAGCAGCCGAGAGTGAACTGACCGCACGCATCGAGAGCTTCGAACTGGCGTATCGAATGCAGACGGCGGCACCCGAAGCGTTCGATGTCGCGCGTGAACCGGAGCACATCAAATCGCTCTACGGGCTGGATCAAAAGAAATGCGCACCTTTCGCAGCGCAGTGCCTCATGGCTCGGCGGATGATCGAACGCGGCGTGCGCTTCGTGCAGATTTACAGCGGCGGCATGGAGAATCAGCAATCATGGGACTGCCACATGGATCTCATTGGCAATCATCGCGGCTTTGCACAGGAAGCCGATCAGCCCATCGCGGGTCTGCTCGCGGATTTGGAACAGCGCGGGCTTTTGAATGACACGCTGGTGATATGGGCGGGCGAATTTGGACGACTCCCCATTTCGCAGAAGGGCGCAAAGCCGGGACGCGATCATAATCCTCATGCATTCACTGTCTGGCTCGCCGGAGGCGGGGTGAAAGGTGGATTTCACTACGGTGAGACGGACGAAATCGGCCACAAAGCGGTGGTAAACAAAGTCCACGTCCACGATTTTCACGCCACAATTCTCCACGCACTCGGTCTTGATCACGAAAAACTCATCTTCCCCTTCCAAGGTCTGGATCAACGACTCACAGGCGTGGAGAAGTCACGAGTGGTGCGAGAGATTTTTGCCTAGCCGCCGTGCTCGACAAGCCGCGCGTGGGCGCGTGAGACTTACCGCGTGAGGCGCTTTCTACAAATATTCCTGCTGCTTTTGCTGCTCACCGTTGGCGGCGGTAGTTGGTATTTGTATAAGAAGGGGCTCACGAAGCCGTGGCGCGAATCCATCGTGGACGAAATGCGCAAGCATGGCGTGGAGATGTCGTTTGGAAAACTCACGGTGGAACCCTTCCGCGGACTTGTAGCGAAGGATGTGAAAATTTTCGATTCGCCTAAACGCAAGCGCGTCATTGCGAAGGTGGACGAGATCGTAATCGAGGCCAATTACGCGAGCGCCGCACGTGGGCTAAACTTTCTCGATGCACTCACTTTGGTGGACGCGAGCCTCGAACTTCCGCTCGATCAAAAGCGACCGGACGGGCCGTCCATTAAAATCGAACAACTGAACACGCGGGTGCTTCTGCCGCCGGGGCAGTTGCTCGTGAGCCGCCTTGATGCGCTCGTGTTTGGAATCCGAGTGCAAGCAAGCGGGCAACTCACAAGCCCGGAAGTGCTCACATCGCGCAAAACTGCGGATGAAAGGAAGACCGACCCAGCTCTTCTCCATTTGGTCCAGGAATTGAGGGGGATGCACTACGAGGGGGAGACACCAAGGCTGGATATACGCTTCAGTGGCGATCTCGCCCAGCCAGAGACGCTTCTTGTGGAGGCAGAGCTGCACGCTGAAAAAATGAGACGCGACGACTATCGTTTGGAAAAACTTGATGTCGCTGGAAACTGGCAGAAAGGAGCGCTCGTAGTTTCGCGATTCGATGCGAGAGACAAGGTCGGGAGGCTTCAGCTTTCTGGCAACTACGACTCCACGCTACGCACGGCTCAGTTGCGAATGCGTTCGGGAATGGATTTGCCCGGTTTTGTGAAAGCGCTGCACATCATGGATCTCGGAGATTTTGAATTTCAATCTGTGCCGCAGCTCGACCTGACGGCGAAAGTGAAGCTGAGCCCGGCCAAGAGCACGATGCCTCCGCAGTTTCAAGTATTCGGCCAGGTGCGAATCGGCCCGTTTAGTTATGGTAAAATGCCTTTTGATCGTCTGAGCGCGGACGTGGCATTTGATGGCAGTCTGTGGGCGCTGCGGGAATTGTATGTGCGTCATCGCAGCGGAGGGGAACTGCGCGCGGACATTCAGCAGGACTACGATGAAAAGGGCGCGGGAGATTTCAGACTGGGGTTCACCAGCACGCTGAATCCCGAAGTGTTCATGGCGGCGATCAAACTGAGTGACCCTGAAGCGGCGGCGAGGCTCGCGATGTTCAAATTTCATGATGCACCAAAAATCACACTGAGCGCCCGCGGGCCCTCGCCTTTGGATTCATCTGCGAGCGGAGAGCTTGTCCTCGGAAGGACAAGTTACCGAGGTGTCGAAGCGAAAAGTGCGCGTGGAAATTTGCGCTATGCCGGACGTGTATTGAATGTGGATGACTTCGTTGTTCAGCGTGCGGAAGGAGCGGGCGGCGGCGGACTGGCTTTCGATTTAAATGCAAAGACTGTGCAAATTAAACAGGTGAAGGCA